>ONET01000091.1 GCA_900316905.1 uncultured Treponema sp. | reverse complement strand
TGATCATGGGCTACGGCGGTATTGAGAAATACTATAACCACACGCTTTTCCAGCGCAAAAAAGCCCGACCCGCTTTTTTGGAAGCTGATTTTGGACGCCGAAAAATGCGAGCCAAACGACGCCTTCTTTACCGACGACCTGGAGGCCAACGTCCAAGCCGCCGCCGCGCTGGGCATCCACGCCTTTCAATTTACAAGCGCAAAGGACTTGCGGCGGGCGACAAAAGAATTTTTGCGCGGCTAACTAGTTTGCGCCGGCTTCCGCCTTTAGCCTGATCGCAGGAACGATTCCTCCGCCGGAAGCGGAAACCTTGTCCAAGTCGCAGGCGTAGCCAAAATCCGTCACGCCGCGAGCGCTGTCGAAAAAGGAATAGCTTGGAGAGCGCAGCCACCACCAGCCGCCGTAAAGGCCAGAAGAGTCTTGCCGGACGCCTTGCGCCTTCGCAAAGTCAGTCGGCTTTCGGATGCGGGCGCTTCCCGCTCCGTAAGAATCGTAAACTCCAAAGCAAAAGGCGCTCTTGGTGGCCTCCCGCTCGCTAAGCAAAAAGACCTTGTCGCTTGTGTCCTCGCAAAAATATTCGTTTTTTCCGCCGTTCCACAAGACGCCCTTTGTGTCAGGATTGGTGGAACGCTCGCTGTTGTCCACGGCGGACGTTTGGATCCGCCCTTCTTCCTCCGCCGAAAAAGCCGTTTTCAAAAAAATTTCGTTTAGCCAAGCGCGGATTCGGCTATGCTTGTAGTTGTTGGGAAAGATTTTTTGCCCGCCAACAATCCGCTCGCCGTCCGCGCCGTCATAGTAAGGGCCGGAAGCCAAGATTTTTTCTGCCAGCAAAAGCCGCGAGCCTTTTTTGTCTTCCAAAACGCGCCATGTTATCGGCTCCACCTTGAACCAGTCTTGGCCAAGGCGCGCGTAAAGGGCGCCGTCGCTCCCCTTGCAATAAAGAAAGGCGCCGACGGCCAACGGCTCGTTCTGGTCAACCAAAACGCCCTCGGCGGCGCGAGTCTGCGGCCAGGAGCCAAATTCAACGTAAGTCCAAACTATCTCGCTTTGCCAGCTGAAATTTGAGAAAAAAGAAAGCGCCGCCGGAAAACCGACCAAGGCAAGCGCCGTAGATATTAATGGTAAAAATTTTCTTATAGTTTTTATCATTCCGCAAAAATTATCAATCGGCGGCCGCTCTTTTGTCAAGGCGCGATGTTGACAAACGGCGCGGCGATTTTGATGGGAATTGAAAAGCGCTAGAATTTTTCCCCGGCCTATGCTACAATTCAGCCATGCCTCAAACCTTCTACCAAAGCGACACAGTTTTCACGGTAACTCAGCTTACAAACCTAATCAAGGACATGGTCGAAGGCTCGTTCCCCGAAATCGTTCTTGAGGGCGAAGTTTCAAACTACAGGCCCAGCTCAAGCGGCCACGTTTATTTTGTCATAAAGGACGCGGGAGCGCAAATCGCGGCTGTCATGTGGAAGGGAACGGCGGCGCGCTTGTCTTTTGCCCCTCGCGACGGAAACCTTGTCCGCGTAAAAGGAAAGCTTACCGTATACCCCCAGCGCGGAAACTATCAAATCGTAATCAGCTCGATGGAATTGGCCGGAAGCGGAAACATTCTTTTAATGCTTGAGGAACGCAAGAAAAAGCTCAACGCCGAAGGCCTCTTTGACGAAGCGCGAAAAAAGCCCCTTCCCGCCTTTCCTGACACAATCGGAGTTGTCACAAGCCCCACAGGCGCGGCCTTGCGTGACATTCTTCAAATCACCCGCAGGCGAAGCAAGTACGTCAACGTCATTTTGTTCCCGGCCATCGTGCAGGGCGACACTGCCGCCGCGAGCATAGCGCGGCAAATACAAACGGCCAACGACTTCAACATGTGCGACGTTTTGATTGTAGGCCGCGGCGGCGGATCCTTGGAAGACCTGCTTCCCTTTAGCGAAGAGATTGTCGTCCGCGCCGTCGCCGACTCAAAGATTCCGGTAATAAGCGCGGTAGGACATGAAATTGACTGGGCCATTTGCGACTTTGCCGCAGACAGGCGCGCTCCCACGCCCAGCGCCGCGGCCGAGCTTGCAGTTCCTGTCTTGGACGACGTGCTGTATTATTTTGAGCAAAAGGAAGCGGAGTTTGAGACCGAAATAAAAAACCGCCTGCAAAAATTGCGCCTTATGGTTCAGGAATTTTCGCCAGAGAATTTGGAGCTTAAATTCCGTTCCATCGAGCAGCCCTTGCTGCAGCGCTTTGACTACGCAAAGGACGACTTGACAAGCAGCATGCAAGACAGAATCAAGGACGCGCGCCAAAAGCTTGAAAAGCAAATTTTGGTTTTGGAAAACGCCAACCCTTCGGCGCTCTTGCAGCGCGGATATTCGATGGTTCGCGACGCGGCCACAGGAAAAATCATCCGCTCGGCAAGCGAGGTCGCTCAAGGCTCAAAAATAGAAATAGTTCCCGCCAAGGGAAAAATCATAGCCACGGTGGAGGAAGCTAGCGGCGACGAAAACGGTTGAAAACCATAATGGAAAGACGCCGCATAATCCGCAACATTACGACGTTGCCGTTTTGCGCAAAGAAGTTATCTACTTGCTCGCTTACGCGAGCGGGCAATCGCGCTCGCAAAACTCGCGCGAACAGCGGCAACGAATGGAGGTTTTATAAATGAAAAACTTTGAAGAGAACTTGGACAGGCTTGAGGAAATCAGCCGCTCGATAAAGGACCCCAACGTAAAGCTTGAGGACGCTCTCAGCGCCTTTGAAGAGGGAATCAAGCTTGCGAAGGGAATGGAAAAAGAAATCGACAAAATCGAAGGGAAAATCCAAGTCTTGATGAACCAGCCTGTGGCCAGCGCGGGCGACAGCCCCGAATTGGACTTGTTCAGCGGAGCGGACGAATCAAGCGGCTCGGCCGGAGCGCCAAAAAGCGGCCTTCGCCAGTAGGCTGCATGGATTTGTCATTGTCGGGCTCGCCCCGACAATCTGTTTAGGCGCGGTTTTATGGCGGAAGAAAAAGAACGGCGAAAAGTTAAAATCCTCAACGCGGAAACGGCGCGAAAAATCGCGGCCGGCGAAGTCATCGACCGCCCCGCTTCGATTGTCCGCGAGCTTTTGGACAACGCCGTTGACTCAGGAGCCACTGAAATCAACGTCGAAATCGAAGGCGGCGGCATAGACAAAATCCGCGTCCAGGACAACGGCTGCGGAATGAGCCGCGAAGACTTGGCGGTGGCCGCGCATCCGCACGCCACAAGCAAAATTTCAAGCGACACGGACTTATTGAACCTTACGACTCTTGGCTTTAGAGCCATATAATTGAGCCGCGCTCTCCGATAGCGGGAACTGTCGTCTCTTCCGAAAACTTGTTTGAAAATTTTCCGGCGCGCCGCCAGTTCCTAAAACGGCCGGCGAGCGAAACAAAAATGTGCCGCCAAACTTTTTTGGAAAAAGCCCTGCCCCGCCCCGACATCGCCTTTAGGCTAAGCGTCGACGGCCAGCTTAGGAACGACTTTAGGGCCGGACAATCCTTGCGCGAGCGCTTTTACGAGGCGCTTGGAATTCAACAAAGCCCGGACTTGTTCTACGAAATAAAAGGAAGCGGCGCGGTTTTTTCCTTTAGCCTTGTTGTCGGAGACCCCTGCGTCGCGCGCCAGGACAGGAAAGACATTTACATTTACGTCAACGGCAGGCGGATCGCCGAATACTCTTTGGTCCAGGCGATTGAATACGGAACGCAGGGCTATTTTCCAAACGGAACTCACCCAGCCGCCGCCCTTTTTGCTCAAGTCCAGCCCGACATGGTTGACTTTAACATTCACCCGGCAAAAAAAGAGGCGCGCTTTAAGGACATCGCGGGCCTGCACCACGGCGTAAGCTCCGCGCTGCGAGAGTTTTTTAGGGCGCTAAGCGTCAGGCAAATGAAGTCGGGCCTTGACGGAACGGAAGAAGAGCGGCAAAACGCTTTTTCTTTTAGCAAAGAATCGTTTGAAAGCCCCAAAAGCGCGGCCTCGCTTTCCGACTTGGCCGACCTTGCGTCGGGACAACAGATTGCCGCGTCGGAGCGCGGCAATGACAAATATGTCGCGGCCGCTTCTTGGCCTTACGACAAATCCGCGCAGTCTTGGTCTTCAGGCCAATCGCCCGCCGCGCAGTCTTGGCCAAGCGGCGCGCTTCCAAGTTACGGAGCGGGACGAGCGCCCCGCATCGCCGAGCGGCCGCAAAACCTGCGCGTCGCAAGCCCCGCCTTTTCCGCCAGCCAACAGATTGCCGCGTCGGAGCGCGGCAATGACAAATATGTCGCGGCCGCTTCCTGGGCTCACGACAAGTCCTCGGACGCGGCGGCCTTCCAACAATCTTATGAAAGCCCAAAAAGCGCGGCGGGCTTTAAATACATCGGCCGCGCGCTGGGAACTTTCATCATCGTGGAGAAAAACAAGACGCTTTACTTTGTGGACCAGCACGCCGCGCACGAGCGCTATTTGTTCAACAAAATAATGGACGGCCAAACGCAAAGGCAGCCGCTCCTGGTTCCTGAAAAAATCGAGCTTGAAAGCGAGGCCGACGACCAATACATGGCTTCAATCGCGGACGAGTTAAAGCGCTACGGCTTTGAATGCGAGCGCGCTGGCGACGCGCGATGGACCTTCAACTCGTTCAACTCCCTGTGGAAGGGCGGCATAATCGAGCTTAAAAAATTGATTTTTGAAAAGCGGATCGAGCCAAAAGAATTGATAAGAAAAATCGCCGCGATGGCCGCCTGTCGTTCCGCCGTAAAAGACGGAGACGTTATAGACGACGCGGCTGCGATTGACTTGGTCAAAAAGGCCTTCGCCCTCCCCGACCCCCACTGCCCGCACGGCCGCCCCTGCTGGACGGTCGTGACAAAAGACAAATTGTTCGAGCTTGTAAAGCGGACTTAGTTTCCGATCGCGGAAAGAATGCCGTCAACCTCAGCCTTTTTGTAAGTGGGATTTTTTTGCTGCAAAATCTTAAGGTAGCTTTTTGCGCTGGCCGTGTCCTTGAGCGCCACTAAAACTTTTGCAAGCTCAATGTAAGCGTCATAATTTTGCGGATTCGAATTCAATATTTCCAAATAAACCGTCTTGGCGTTGTCATAGTCCCCAGCGCCTGAATAGGCCTGCGCCAAATTCAATCTAACAGCGCTGTCCTTGGGACTTTGCTTTAGAGCGTTTTGGAAACGGCTTATAGCGTTGGCGTAATCTTTCTTGGCAAGATACGCGGAACCCAAGTTGTTCTCCAGCTCAAAGCTTTTGTCAACCTTGTAAGCGTCAAGGAAAAAGGCCAAGGCCGTGTCCGCTTCGTTCATGGCCATGAACATCACGCCAAGGTTTGTCTTGGTCTTGGCGTTGTCGGGGTCAAGGGCCAAGACTTCTTTGTAAAGGGCGATGGCCTTGTCAGCCTTTCCCAAGGAATCTTCGACAAGCGCGTAGTTGTAGACAACGACAGCCTTTTCTTTTGAATTCTTTATCGCGTCTTTTTGCTCATACGAAAGCTGGGCGTATTTTTCGGCCTCGGAATTCTTTTTTTGGTTGTAAAGCGCCGTGGCCAAATTGTAGTAAGTCACAGGATCCTTTTCGCCGGGCTTTAAAAGCGACACGGCCTTCCTGTGGCAAGACTCCGCGTTGGCATGCTGCCCCAGGCTGGAATAGACCACGCCGCATTCGTTTAGCGCCGAGACATTCACGGGGTCAAGCTCAATGACTTTTTTGTAACAGTTCACGGCTCCGGCGGAATCCTTGAAAACGTCCTTCAACAGCCTGGCCTCCTCAAGCCACGCCTTGAAATTTTGCTGGTTGGCGGAATGGGCGTTTCTAAAGGCTTTCAAAGCATCCTTGTTGAGCTTGAGCTTTTTTAGCGTCATTCCCAAATTGTAGTGGGCAAGGTCAAATTTTTCGTTGCATCTGGCGGAATTTTGGAAAGCGGTCTTCGCGCGCTCATAGTTTTGCAGCTTGAACTGAGCCCTTCCCAGCTGGAACCAATACATGTAATTGTCAGGCGCGTTCTTTACGGCCTTTTCCAGTTCCTCCGCGGCCTTGACCCAATTGGGCGGACTGGACTCGCCGTAATTCATGCCCAAAATATAATGGCTCACAGAATCGTTTGGATTGACCGAAAGAGCCTTGTTCACGTAAGTCACGGCCTCGTTTCTAAGCCGGTCTTTTTTTACGGGATCCTTTTCGCTTGTGGAAGCGTCATAAAGAGCGCTCGCTATCTCGCTGTACTTTGAGGCGGAAAATTCCGGCTCGCCCTCGGAAAGCGGAAGCTGCGAAACGGCAAGCTTGAAATTCTTAACGGCGCTTTCAACGTTGCCCGTGTTCAAGTCGGCGCGGCCAGCCAAAATTTTTTCATTGATGCCGCCAATCTTAGACTTTAGGGCCGCGTTCTTTTGGGCAAGCTCGGCTTCCTTGGCCTTGCGTTCGGCCTCCTCTTTTTTCTTCAGCTCCTCGGCGGCCTTTCTTTCGGCCGCGGCCTCCTCCTTTTGGGCTATCTGGCTCTGCCTCTGTTGCTCCAAGAGCTCGTTTATCATTTGCTGGCTCTTTTCGTTTTGCTCGCGAAGGGCGGCGGTCAGCTCGTCGGTGTCGATGCTAATGTTGTAGGAAGAGTCGCCGGGCTGAACAACGACGCTTTGGGCGGCGGCGTTTTGCGCGTCGCTTTCATTCTTTTGCTGAATGGCAAAGTCCAAAAGCTTGTCCGCCTCAGAGTCGTTGGGATTGGCGATCAAAAGGCCGTTAAGCAAATCCATGGCCTTGTCGTACTGGCCCTTGTCCAAGTACTTTTGCGCCAAGGCCAAGGTGTTATTGCGCTCGGAATTTCTTGAGCCGCCGCCCGACACGGCGCGAGCGACTCCCCGGACGCCCAAAATCAAAAGAATCAAGGCCAAAAGCCCCGCGAGCGCGGCCAGAAGAAATTTCTTGTTTTTAATCAAAGATTTTTTTTCGTCAACGGGAGCCATCAAGGAGCTGCTTTCTCCGTAATAGTCGTCGCGGCTTTCAAGGCGGGCGGCGGGCTTGGCTTTTGACGGAGCCTTTGGCCTGGAAGCGGTTGAAGCCGCCGCCCGGCTTTTGGGCTTTTCAGAACTTTTGGCAGAAGCGGCCGCCGTTTTGGCTTTTGCCGCGCCGGATTTTTTTGCCGCTCCAGAACTTTTTGCCGTTCCAGAACTCTTTGCCGCGCTCTTTTTTGCGCTTGAAGGCGACGCGCTCTTTTTTGCGGGAGTCTTTGCCTTCGCGCCTTCAGTTTTTTTCACTGCCATTTCATCCCCCCTCTATGTTCAATTCTTAATTATGAATTATGAATTGATTATTCAATGTCGGAATCATATTCATATTCAAGAGATTCTTCCGAAGAAGCGCTCATGTTGGTCGTGTCGCCGCCGTCGCGCAAGGAGCCTGCGATGTCCTCAAGAGCCTTTCGCCTTCTTTCCTCTTCTTCGGCGCGTTTTTGGGCGGCAAGGCGCTCCTCTTCAAGCTTGCGCTCCAATTCCCGCCGCTCGGCTTCGGCCTTTTCGCGGGCCAAGCGCTCCTCCTCGGCCTTTACGCGCGCGGCCTCTTCCGCCGCAAGGCGCTCCCTTTCGGCGCGGGAGGCTAGTTCCGCCTCTATCAAGGCTATGATTTTCTCTATCTGCGGCCGCTGCTCGTCTTCCGGCCGCAAGACCAAGAAGCGCTTGTAGTCGGCCGCCGCCTCCAAAAGCTTGTCCATCTTAAGCTCGGTTCCGGCCTTGTTCAATACCGGCGCCGCGTAGGCTGGATCTGCCACGCTGGCCATGGAATAAGCGTCAAGCGCGTCCTGCCACTTTTGCAGCGCGAAATACGCGTTCCCCAAGTTAAAATATAGAAGTTTCTTGCTTGTTCCGCTTGCCGCAACGCCTTTCTTGAACGCCTCCGCGGCCTTTTCGTAATTTCCTATTTGATAATAAGACAAGCCCAAATAATTGTATTCCTCGGGAAGCGGATTTCCGCCCGCGATGTCGGCCTCCAAAAAAGCGATCGCCTCCGCCGGCTTGTTCCGCTCAAAAAGAGACATGCCCTCCCTTGAGCTTTGCGCGAAAGCGGTCCCAAAAGCGAGCGTCAAAATAATGGCCAAGAATCTATTGAGTTTTATTCTCATATATGGCATAATTGCGCAAATTGACGTTTTTTTCAAGCGGCGAACAACGCGCAAGCCGCGCTTCATGTTAGGAGAATTCTTATGGAAGTTGCTCAGTTGGTTGGAATAATTCTCTTGGGCGCAGTGGTGATACTGCTTTCTATTTTTGTCATCAAGAACGTCGCGGCCCCCAAAAAGGTCGAGGGCGTCCAACGCTACCTAAAGCAAGGAAAGATTCAGGCAGCCATCAAGCTGGCCAAGTCGATACTACAAAAGGATCCAAAAGACTATTTAGCCCACTACCACCTTGGCCGCGCCTACTTGGCCGACAACAAGAACGAGCTGGCCCTGATGGAATTGAAGTACGTGGACCAAAACGGAATCTTCGACAACCGCCTGCCGGAGCAGCAGTTCCGCAAGTCGATAGCCGCCCTCTACACAAAATTCAACCAGCCCCAGGACGCGCTAAAGCAGTATCTTTTGCTCACAAAGCTTGAGCCGACCGTGGCCGACAACTATTTCCAAGTCGCCCAAATTTACGAAAACTCAAACCATCCCGACATGGCGCTGGGCTTTTACGACAAGACCTTGATGTACGACAAGCGCAACGTCAAGGCGCACGCGGCCATGGGCCTTTTGCTCTACCGCGCCAAGCAGGTCAACGAGGCCAAGCGCGAGATCGAAATGGCCATAAAGCTTTCGCCTGAAACTTTTTCCACCTATTACTACCAAGGAAAAATTCTAAAGGACGCCAAGGACTATCCGGGAGCCATCCGCTCCTTTGAAAAAGCCCAGCGCGACCCGCAGTTCCGCCAAAAGGCGCTGATAGAAAGCGGCTCCTGCTACATGATGGGAAACAGCGTGGACAACGCGATGAACTGCTACGAGCGCGCCATTAGCGCCGACAAGGAAGGCAAGAACCCCGAAACCCTTTACGCGCGCTACTTTTTGGCCGCCTGCTACGAAAAGACCCATAAAATAGAAAAAGCCATAGAGCAATGGCAAAAAATAGCGTCAAGGCAAAAGAATTTCCGCGACGTCGGCCAAAAGCTGGCGGAATACAAGGACTTGCAGGCCAACGACTCGCTCAAGGAATACCTGACTTCCAGCGAGGCGGAATTCTTGGAAATTTGCAAGAACACTTGCATAAAGGGCATGGGCTTCCAACCCCAGCAATGCGAGCAAAAAAAATGGGGCTGCCAAATCATCGCCACGGAAGGAGCCAACGCCGACTGGAGGTCGGTCAGAAAGCAGTCCTACCTCTTGTATTTTTACAGGGAATCAAATCCGCTTGAAGATTCAGTCTCGCTAAAGGCGATAGACGAGATTAAGAGCAAGAACTGCACAAAGGCCTTCATTCTTTCAAGCTCCGGCTTCACCCACACCGCCAAGAAATCGGCGGAAAACCGCCCGCTTGAGCTGCTTGGAAAAGAGCAACTGGAAAAAATTTTGGACAAAGCCTCGTGATATGAAAATTCTTTGCGTTTCCGACGAAATAGACCCCTTCATATACACGCCCTCGGTCAAGCAGTCTTTTGGCGACGTCGAGGCGGTTCTATGCGCGGGCGACCTCCCGATGGACTACATCGACTTCATCGTGTCCACGCTCAACAAGCCCACCTATTTTGTCTTTGGAAACCACAACCTTTCCGAGTACAAGTACTACTCGCGGGAATACTCAACGCCGCTGAGCGCGCAAAATTCCATGCAAGCCCAAGAATCCCGCGGCCACGGGGCCGTTTACCTGGGCTTTGAATGTGTCCGGACAGAAATAATGATCCAGGACCCCAAGACAAAAAAACGGCGGCCGCTCTTGATAGCCGGCGCTCCCGGCTCCATCGACTACAACCACGGCCAATGCCAGTTCACCGAAGGGCAAATGAGGTGGAAGCTGCGCTCAATGGCGCCCAGCCTCTTGTGGAACAAAATCCGTTACGGAACCTACGTCGACATTTTCCTGACCCACGCCTCGCCGCGCCACATACACGACAAGGAGGATCCTTGCCACAAGGGCTTTGAGTGCTTCCATGACTTCTTGAAGAGATACCGCCCGGCCTACATGGTTCACGGCCACATCCACCTTTACAACCAAAACGAAGAGCGCGCCGGAGTTTACTACGAAACAAACGTGGTCAACGCCTACAGCCACCATGTCATAGAGATATAAAATGCCGAACATAGGAATAGCGACAAAATCAGAGGAAGACTTCTCAAAAGTTAGGAACAAGGCGCTGGTCAACAGCCTGCAGCACCTTTTGTCGCCGGAAGAGACAAAGCTGATTTCGCTAAACGACATAAAGGAGATGCTGCGCCCCGACAACGAGGTTTACGTAGGAATGAAGACTGTTCCGGTGGACAAAATCATCGGAAGCGAAGGCCGCTACAACGACTTTGACAACATGTTCTTTCCAAAACATTCCCACCTAAAGAACCGTTGGCTCAACATCGACCGCGCCTACATGCAGGGCGTCATTCTCCCTGCCGTCACCCTTTACGAAGTCGGCGGCGTTTACTTTGTCCGCGACGGAAACCACCGCGTGTCGGTGGCCAAGGCGCGGGGCGTGGAATTCATCGACGCGGAGGTGACAAGCCTGCGCACGGAAATCCGCCTCACGCCCGGAAAGTCGATGGACACGATAATAAGGCAAATCATCGCCTACGAAAAGCGGAACTTTTACGCCATGACAAACTACGG
>ONET01000052.1 GCA_900316905.1 uncultured Treponema sp. | reverse complement strand
CCTGTCATTGCCGGGCTTGCCCCGGCAATCTTTCGCAAGCGCATAATTCCGAAAAATTTTTACGATTTTTCCGCAAAACAGGCGCGAAAACGCGCGATCGTGTCTATCTTATAGTAAACAAAACTATAAGGAGTTCGTTATGAAAACCAAAAAAGAAATCAAGTCCAGCGTGTTTGCAGACCTCTTCTGCGACGACGAGATAGACGGAAAGAAAAACTTTTTGTCGCTCTACAACGCGATTCACGGAACCAATTTAACGCTGGAAAACACAAGGCTTGAGCGAAAACGCATTCCGCAGTCGCTTTACAAGACCTTTGACAACGACATCAGCGTTTTGGTCAACGGTCGGCTCTTTGTCCTTATAGAGCGCCAGTCAACCCCAAACGAAAATATGCCGCTTCGCTGTCTGGAGTATTACGTTCACCTGTTATACGGAATCGTCCCCGCAAAGGCGCGTTATCGGGAAACGCTTTTTAAGATTCCAACGCCGGAATTTTACGTCTTTTACAACGGAAACCGGAAGCAAAACCAAGAACGCGAGCGAACAATGCGCCTGTCCGACGCTTTCATCGAGCCGCAGGCAGAACCCATGTGCGAGGTGAAGGTCAAATTCTCCAACATAGGCGGAACGGACGGAAAGAAGTTGCGCGTAATACAAAACTGCGCTATAATGAAAGAATACTGCGAATTCATAGAAATCGTCGCCCGCCACCGCGCGGCGCTTGGAGCGAACCCATCCGACAGCGAGCTTCTGAACTGTTACGAAAATGCGATAAACGAGACGATTGGAAAAGGCATTCTTGCAGACTACCTTTCACGCAAGGCAACGGAGGTTAGGAACATGTTTTTTGGCGAATACGACTACGATTTAGACATGCAAGTAAAGGCCGAGGAAGCCGCCGAACGAAAAGCCATTGAAGCCGCGCTTGTCGCCATAAAAGAATTTGGCGCCTCACCGGAAGTGGCGGCTGAAAAAATGGGCGCTCCCTTGGACAAAGTGCTGGAAGCGTTAAAAGCCCCCGTCGCAACAGCCTAGTCCGCGCGCTTTTGCGATTCATCCAGACCAACGAGCCGGGCGAAGACGACTTTTCAAAGCGCCTTTCCGAGTTCGTGGCAAGAGTCAAGGAAAACGAAAAATTCAGAAAGGCAGTGCGTCGCTACGCGCCGCTTTGCATAGGAGAAGATTATACTTGCGCTCTCGCGAGCGCGGGCAATTAGCCGACATGAATTTGCACGATTTTGACATTATGACCGAAGCCAAAAAGGAAGGCGCGCGGCAAAACGCCGTGGAAAACGCGCGAAAACTCCTTGCCGACGGCAAATACACCGCAGAGGAAATCTCAGTTTTGCTTGGGATTCCTGTAGAGGAGTTCGCGCAAGCCATCCCCGCGCAAGCGTAACTCGCGGCATAAAAAAAAATTGGCGGCCGGCCAAAAATGGACGACCGCCGAAAGCGCGCGATTGCTCGCGCAAGTCCTAAACTAGCCTAGTTTGCGTCTACTACAAGACGGATGGATGCAAAATAAGGATCGTAATCAGGAGTTGTATTAGTCCCAATTTCGCTTTTAGATATATTGACAAGTTTGTGTCCTGCATCCCAATAAAGTCCTCTATATTTTGAAGACCAACTGTATGTGTATGACCAGCTGCCATCCTTACGACAAGAACCGCAGGCCGGAAGGAATACTGCTCCAGCCTCCTCCAATTTTTTCCATTCCCAAGAATTATACTTATTCACAGTTGTTTCAGGCAAATCTGTACTAGTCCAACCTGGTGTAAACGAGATTCCTGCAGGCGGCGTTGTCCAAGTGTCAGGAAGCAAGACAAAGCCCGTCATATAGGCTGACTTAGGTCCATCACAGTTGACAATTTTTGCAACGCCAAATTTATTTGCGGCACCATCGCGTGTTTCAAATAGATATTGCCATTCATCAGAAGAAAGCATGCGCCAAGTATTAATGTCGCTTTCAACAATGTTCGCGCTTGTAATCGCAGCAGTAACATCAGTATAATCCAACAAGTCGTAATTATATTTATCAGTTGAACCGCGCTCTTTATTTTTTTCACAATAATAATATTGCTGAGAGACAAAATGATAATCTGATGAAGTGTTGTTTTTCCAAAGGTTGCTTTGGCTAAACTTAACCTGTTTTCCATTTCCATCTACGGTAAATTTTCCAGGAAGCGCGCCGTGGCTGTCCGCAGCGGTATTGCCTTCGTTTACCTTTCCTATGCCAGTGACGCTCAAATCTACGCAAATTGCCGGCGCAAAGTAATTGTTATAATCATTGTAGGCTGACTCTGCATTTCCCGCATAGCCGATGCCACTACAGTTTCTCACACCTGTATCACTATCGTCTGGAGAACGAAGAAGTGTTATGCAACCAAAATAATAGTCGCCATTTTCATCTCGGGAACAATTTGAAGCTATCGCTAAATCTGTAGGTATGAAACAACGCGCGCCATATTGGAGAATATATTCGTAAAAACCGTAAAGCGGGTTTGTAACTTCATTGAGGCTAAGCAAGAACACTTTGTCCGTGGTATTTTCAGACAGGTACCTATCATATTTAGTGTCAGTTCCTTGATCAACAAAAGCGTAATAACACTGCGCGGCGCTGTTATCAACCTCTGTATCTTCAATTTTCATGCGTCCGGCTTCGGTAAAGGCGCTGTTTATAAAGCCTGCGCCTGTCCAATCTTGCATGTCATAGCTGCTTCCGTCCAAGCCGTTAAGCCAGGCGCGCGCGTCGGAATACTGGTAGTTATTCTTATAAATTGTTTTTTCGTTTGGGGCTGTACCTACAGTGCGGTTTGGAGTGCTATAGTCAGTATTGTATACATATGCAAAAGAATAATGATTAGGATTAGATTCAGCGTCGTAATCAAAATAGCCCGGTAGGGCTTCGTCTGTCACAAGAAGGGCTTTTCCAGTTCTATTATAATTTGTCGTTAAGACGCGCCACTTTATCGGTTCAAGCTTAAACCAAGCCACTGATCCAGCACTTTCAACAGCGTCCCCCTTAGCGCCAGGCGTTGGACCTGCATAATACTTGTAATAACTCATTCTACCTGTTTGAAACTTTGCGTACCATTCACCGTCGCTTCCTTTGTAATAAGTAAAGTTGCCCATAACATGGCTTTCGCCATCAGTGTCGATTGTTACAGTATCGTCTTTATGCGACCTTGGGTAATTGCCGAACAAAACATAGCGCGGAGTTGGCGCGGCGTATTTTGTTCCTTCCGCACCATATGTGCAAATATTATACAACTCGTCCGCAGCTCCTGTCGTGCCTTCCGGCTGCACTGCAATGCTGCTCTGGAAACTGAACCAATCCGGATCCGCCGGCACATTTCCGCCCGATCCCCCGCCGCCGCCGGAAGCGGTCGCGGTCACTTTGACCGTTCCCACGACAACGCCCTCTACGGAGACTGTGACATTTTTGGCGCCAGTCCATGTGGCAAAGCTTTCGGCGTTGACCACAAGGCTTGTTCCGCTGACCGTGGGAACAAAGTCTTTGGGCGTGTTCATCTTAAGCGTGACGGTAGTGACGGACTTTGCGTCAGCCTCGGTCGCGTCGGCGCATGAAAGAGTAAGCGCAAAGGCCGCGCCTCGTTCCACGGTGACGGAAGCGGGCGTTATGGTCCATTCGCTTCCGCTCACATTGAAGGTTCCGCTAAATGTCTGTGAAGGCTGAGCTTCGTTGCCGTCAAAATAACTGTAGGCGCTGTTTGTGACTGTCACCTGCCATGTATAGTCGTCGCTTCCGGAGCCTGTCGCCTTGACTTTGTCCGGCGCGGTGAATTCCGAGTTTGCCGGGCTTGCGGGCGCGACAAACGACGATGCGCTTACGGTCGAGCCTGTGTCCTTAGCTTGGATTGAGTATAGCTTGAATCCGTAAGCGTCAAAGTCTTGGGCCGCCTTGAACACGGAATATTCTTTTTGCTCGCTTGACGAGACCACGGCGCTCAAGGTTCTTGTGGCGCCAAGCGGAATTTTTTGTTCCGGCATGGTCACCGTAGGCTCGGCGTACTTGTGTTTTGCGTCAAAAACTTCAGCCCACGCGGACGAGCCGCATTCCACGATTACAGGAATCTTTCCGCAAGCCTCGCTTGGCGCGACGGAAAAAATCGTCAAATCAGAATAGCTTTTTGACTCACCGGCAGGCGCGCCGTAGGCCATCGTCTCAAAGGTATAGGCAAGCGGCGTTTCCAGCTGCGCGGGCAAAGCCTCCTCCACTTTTAGGAAAGTTCTTGCCGGGCTTCCTTGATAGCCATTGAGCGCGGTTTCCAAAAAGGCGAAGGCGCAGTCAAAAGTTCCGTCCTTCTTTACGGAGCCTTCAATCGAGCCGCCCCAGAGCGCGGTTCCGCCACGGTCAAAAAGATAAACTTTGCCGGAGACAGCCGAGCCAGGCTCCAAGAACGCCGGAATCGGAACGCTAATTTTGTTCAAGTCATCGCCCTGCTTTGCGGAGCCGGCCGCGTTTGAAAAATCATAATACGCAGAGCCGCTTTGTCCGCCCGAGCTGTAAGACACATAAACGCCCATGACGTTTTCGCGGCCTTGGCCTTGAAGCGACACGCCCGCGGGAGTTTCCGCCAAAGTCGCCACAAGCGGAGTGGAAGGATTCGCGGGGTTTATCACGACGGACGCGGGGGTGGTCCTTCCGGCCGCGACCAAAATGTTGGCAGAGTTTCCGTAGTATATGGTCTGCCCGCCCGAGTTGCTTCCAAAGACGGTCACATTCCAAAAGCCAGGCTCCAAGGGGCTGATTTTTATGATGGAACCAGGTTGCGTAATTTGGCTTGTCTCAAGGCCCGTGACCGCGTTTTTGGCCCTGACCTTAAATGACGCGACTGACGAGTCGCCCAAAATGCCATACGATGTCACCGCGCCCGAAATGGCGCCGCCGCTTGCCGCGCTCATTTGCTCCGCGCTGGGCAGGCGCATGGTGATGGAGCCTATTTGGCTTGGATTGTCGGCGTGGAAAATTTCGCACGAAGAAATGACAGCGCAGGCAGCGAGCGCCGCCGCAAAAGTCCGCGCGAATCCCAGCGCGGCCGATATTTTGTTTCTTGTATTTATGCTCATGACAAATCTCCTGTTTGCGGCGCTTATTGGCCGTTTCCTACTACAACCGAAAGCTCGATTCCGCTTTCGCCGGCGGCGGACACATTTGCCGAGCTTGCCGGAGCGTATTGCGGGCGGCCATTGTAGGGGTTTCCGCCCACGGCCTCGACGACGGCCATGTTGACAGAAAAGGCGCCCAAGTCAAACGCCTTCTCAGAGGCGTATCCGTAAGGCTTTTTTTGCCCTTCAAATTTTCCTCCGCTTGTAGATTGGCCTTGGCTTAGCGAGCAGGCGGCTGGAGCGGCGCGTCCAGAGCTTATCGAGGCCGCGCTGTTGGAATTGTCGGAAAGTTCGGTCACGCTGCCCTCTCCTTTTTGAGTGAGCCAAACGGCGGTGACGCTTTCTATGGCCGTGACTGTGTCGATGTTGTAGCCGCACTCTTCCTTTACGATTGTTCCGCGAACAGACGCGGTCACGGCCGGTCCTCTTATCGTAAAGCCGGCGCGGCGGTCTTCAAACTTTTTTACGTTTGAAACAACGCTTCCCAGCTTCATAGAAACTACGGCGTTGTCCTTGCTTTCGCTTTCGGAAAGCTCGTCAACCTTTATTCTTGTCATCGGTCCAAGGTCAACGACGGAGCCTTTGAATTTTAGCTTGAGAGCGCTTTTAAAAGCCGTCTGTATCGTGGCGCCCTGCTTGATTGTCGTTCCCTCAGAAACCGGGGTCCAACTTGTTCCGTCCATGCTGAACTGAGCCTTTCCTTGAACAGACAAAACTTCCGCGTCGTAGGCAAAAAGCGCGGCTGCCGCGAAAGAAAAAAGCGCGGCCAATAAAATCTTTTTCATAACTCCTTCCTCCTGTCAGAATGTCAAAAAGGCGTTCAAAGAAATTTGAACCTTGCTGTTGCCGCTGTCGTCGCCGTCAATGTAATGATTGAAGCTGGCTCCGACAGCCGCGTCGCTCTTGATTTGCCAGTCGGCGCCAAAATTGTAGTCAAAGCCTTGGTAGCGGCCCCGCGCCGTGTTGAACAAGACGGCGGCCCCGGCCTTGGCCAAAAGCTTTTTGATCGGCTTTACGGAAGCGGAGGCGTACGCTTTGACAAGGCTTGTGTATTGCATCTCGTTCATCGAAAAGCAAGAATTGATTTTGGTGAAGCCCGTAAAGGCCTTGTCCGCGTCGCCGCTTCCTGACGCGTAAACCAATCCGCCCGCCACGGTCAAGTCCTTGAAGGGCGCGTAATACTTTACTTCCGCGCGCGACAAGTTGGCGGCTTTCATAGAGCCGCCGTCAAAACTTTGCAGGCCAAGCGTTGTGGAAGCGTTGTAGTAAAGCGTCCTGTAAACGGGGCCTGTCATGTCCAGCGTGGCGTAGATTCTGTTGAAGGACTTTCCCTCAAGCTTGAAAGCCGCCAAAAACTGGCCGGAAAGGGTTTGCGTGGAGAACAAATTTGGAACTGAAATGCCCGCGGAAGCGACCAAATATTTCTGCGCCAATTGGTAAACCTTGTCGCCGTCGTATTCAAAGGGGTCGGAGCGCTGGCTTTGCATTTTGACTGTGGCCGCGTTCAAAAGTCCCGTGTAGCCGGCATATGCCGAAAGCGCCACGCGGTCCATTTGATACATGGCGTGGACGCCGTCGCAGTTTTGGCTCATTATCAAGCCCGTCAAGTCGCTAAAGATAAAGCGGCCCGCGCTTAGAACAAGCGGAGAGCCGGCGACGTTGAAGTTTCCGACATACTTGGCCAAGTTTATGTCCAAGCGGTTGTAGGCTTTTTCGACCGAGGCATCGTACTCAAATTCGTAAAGCGCCTGCGCCGCAAAGTATGAAGAGCCGTCTTTGCTTAGCGGAACTCTAATCCAACCTAGAACGTCGTTGATTTGATTGAATTTTAGGTTTGAAAAGTCCTTGCCCTTTACGCGGCTGAAGTTTGAAAAGGAGCCGCCGAAGTCCAATGAATTGGCGGCGCAAAAGCACAAGGCAAAAAGCGCGGCCGCCAAAAAAGTTTTCTTTGAAAGGAAGAAGTTTTTCATCGCTCGCCCTCCGCCGCCTGGACGCAGGCGTTAAAAAGGTTGAGCGCGTTTTGACCGTCGATTTTCATCGCGGGGTCGGCGTATTGGTCAAGGAGGCCAAGCGCCTTTAGCTCCCTAAAGGAATAGCGCGGGGAATTTTTTATAAGGCCGCATAAAACGCCGCCCTTGATTCCGGCGGCGCTCACATAAAGGGCGCAAAGTTCGTCAAGCCTTATCGCGGCTTGGACAACAGCGCCGTTTTTTATCCATTTTCTTTGGAAGGCGGCTTCAAAGGCTTGCGCGTCGTCCGCGCTTTCGTCCATCGTTTCCGCGTCGGAATACGACAGCGCTATGTAAGCGGCCTGTCCATAAGAAAGCTCCGGGCTTTCAACTATTTGGCTGATTTTTTGGGCGCTTTGGGCGCTGACGGCCGCGGCCGCCATTAATAGCGCGAGCGCCGGAAAAAACTTTTTCATTGATTGTCCTCCCCAAGCGAGATGCAAATGTTTCCGATATTATAATGCATTACGGCTCTATTTTTCAAGGCGACGCGGGATTTTTTCCGCTCTCATAACAGTTTTTTATATCATGAATTCAAAGTGAATTTTGTCACATTCGTAAAACTTTCTTTATAGCAAGAATTTTAATGCGCGCTATAATTTTCCCCATGTATAAGACGCAATTGCAGGAAAACATGGCCGCCTTGACGGCCGCCCTTTTTGAGTTGTACGGAGACCGCTGGGACTTTTACCAAATTCTTGGGCGGCTGGAAAAAATTTTGGCGGCCGCCGACAAGGCGCGTTCCCCCGCCCTAAAAAAGACGGACGAGGACTTTATAAAAAGCCAAAAAAGCGGCGGCGCAAGCTGGTTCCTTTCAAACAAAAGCGTCGGAACAATGCTTTACGTGGACTTGTTCGCGGGCAACTTAAAGACGCTCGCCTCAAAGATAAAATACTTCAAGGACTTGGGGATAAACTACGTCCACCTTATGCCGCTTTTTAAAACGCTTAAAGGCGACAACGACGGCGGCTACGCGGTCTCCTCCTACCGCGAAGTCCAAAAAAAATTGGGAACGATGGACGACCTTCGCGCCTTGGCCTCCGCCTTCCGCAAGGAAGGAATTCACACCGTCATAGACTTTGTATTCAACCACACAAGCTGCGAGCACGAATGGGCAAAGAAGGCGAAAAAGGGCGACCCAAAGTTCCGCCAATTCTATTACATATACAAGAACAAGGCCGACGCCGACGAGTGGAACAAGTCCTTGCGCGAAATATTCCCCAGCGTCAGGCGCGGAAGCTTCACCTACTTTAAGGAGGCGGGCGGCTGGGTTTGGACAACGTTCAACTCGTTCCAGTGGGACTTGAATTATTCCAACCCGGAAGTTTTTTTGGCCATGCTGGAAGAAATGTTTTTTTTGGCCAACGCCGGAATAGAAGTCTTGCGCCTGGACGCGCTAGCCTTTGTGTGGAAGGAAAAAGGAACGGCTTGCGAAAGCCTTCCCAAAGCCTACACGCTGATAAAGGCCTTTAGCCTGGCCGCAAGAATCGCCTGCCCCAGCCTTGTCTTTAAAAGCGAAGCGATTGTCCACCCCGACCAAGTTGTCCGCTACATCGGCCAGGACAAGTGCCGCCTTAGCTACAACCCCTTGCAAATGGCGCTCTTTTGGTCCAGCCTCGCAAGCCGCGACGCGCGCCTTTTGACGCTAAGCCTAAAAAAGCGCTGGGCCATTCCCGACGGCTGCGCTTGGGTCAACTACATAAGATGCCACGACGACATAGGCTGGACCTTTAGCGACGAAGAAGCTTGGTCGCTGGGAATAAATCCCTACGAGCACAGAAAATTCTTGAACCGCTTTTACACCGGCCGCTTTGACGGAACTTTCGCGCGCGGAGAGGCCTTCCAAGAAAACCCGACCACGGGCGACTGCCGCGTTTGCGGAACGATGGGAAGCCTTGCGGGCTTGGAAGACGCGTTGGACGCGGACGACAAGACGCTAAAAGAAATGGCCCTGGCCAGAATTCGAATGATCTACGGCCTGCTCTTTGCTCTGCCCGGCCTTCCACTTTTGTACGCCGGCGACGAAGAGGCCATGCTTAACGACTACAGCTACAGGAAGAAGCCGGAACTTGCCGGAGACTCGCGCTGGGTTCACCGAATAAAAAAAGATTGGACTTCTCCGCTTAATCCTGAACAAAAAACTGTCCGCGACGAAATGAAAAAAATGATAAAGGCGCGCGCCAAGGAAAAACTTTTTTCTGGAAGCGAAGTTTGGTTTTACGACCAACAGCAACCTGAGATTTTCGCCTTTTGCCGGAGCGGCGCGATTCACGTTGTCGCAAACTTTAGCGAGCGGCGCGTTCCCTTTAAGCTTTGGGCAAAGGGCGGCGCTGAAGTCACCGACATCCTTAGCGGGAAAAAAATAAGCGCGCAAGGCCCGATTCTTTTGGAGCCCTACGCGCTCTTGTGGCTAAAGGAAGAATAATTCCTGCCCTTGCCTCATTCGCCCATGTAAGTGATTGAAATTGCGACGGAGCCTGTGGCAATTTCGGCCTGCGGATTTCCTCTTGACGCGTCCGCGCTTGAAGAAAAGCCTTCTGAAGAGCCGCCTGAAGAAACGCTTTCAGCGGCCGCGGCGCTTGCGACGGCGCCGCCCAATCCGTAGGCGCTTTCAGCCGCAGAGCTTTGCGGCGCCTTGTGTCCGCCGTTCGCGTCAACCGACGAAACTTGTCCAGCCGCCACGGCGCTTGCTCCAGACGCGGCCGAATCGCTTTCCGCGTCGGCGTCCGCTGATGATGAAGACGGCCAAACAAGAGTTGTGTTTTCAATCGCAGTGACCGTGTCCTTGTTGTAGCCGCATTCTTCGCGCAGAACAGTTCCGCGCACAGACGCGGTTGCGGCCGGTCCTTTTACCGTAAAGCCGGCGCGGCGGTCTTCAAGCTTTTTTACGTTTGAAGTCAAGCCGCCGATTTTCATTGAAACGACAGTGTTGTCCTTGTCGCCCTTTTCAGAAAGCTCGTCAAGCTTGATTCTTGTCATTGGGTCAAGGGTAATCTGCGAGCCTTTCACTTTTAGTTTGAGGGAACTTTTAAAGCCAGTTTGAATTGTGGCTCCCTGCGGAAGCTTGTTTCCAATCGCAATCGGAGACCACACAGTTCCGTTTGTGGAATATTGGGCCTTTCCTTCAAGGCCAATGACTTCCGCGTCAAGAGCGAACAAAGCCGCGCAGGCCGCGAACAAAAGCGCAAAAATAAAAGTCTTCTTCATATTCTCCTCCTAGAAAGTGAGCAAAGCGTTCAACGAAAGTTGAATTTTGTTTTCATCGCTGTTCTTGTCGTCAATGTACTGCAAGAAGCCAACGCCGACCTTTAGGTCGCTAAAGGCCTGCCAATCCGCTCCGACCGAGTATTGGAAGCCCTTGTACTTGGCGGAAGAAGACGCGGCGTCCACAATCATGTCGCATCCGGCGTAAGCCAAAAGTTTTTCAAAAGGCTTTGCGGTGGCCATGAACGAAAGCTTGGCCACGCCGCTGTGCTGCGGGTCGCGCAAAGAATTGTAGGCGTTGACTTTTGAAAAACCGCAAAAGCCTTCAAGCGGGCCGTTGCTTCCCGACGCGTAAAGGGCGCCCAAAGAAAGCGACAAGTCCTTGACCGGCAAGTAGCAAGTAAGATTGACGCGGCTCAAATTTGAAATGTCGATTGAGGCGCCGTCGTAGCTTTGCAATCCAAGCGTTGACGACACGCTGTAAAACAAGGTTCTGTATATCGGCCCGCCAGCAGAAAGCGAAGCGTACATTCTGTTGAATGAACGGCCGTCAACTTTAAACGCTCCCAAGAATTGGGCCGCGACGTTTTGCGTCTTGGCCACGCGCGGAAACGAAAGCGTGGCGGCGCCGACCAAATATTTTTGGGCCAGCTCGTAAGGCGAATTTTCGTCAAACGAAAACGGATCGTTCTTATGGTTGATCATCTTGACAAGGCCGGCGTTTAAAAGCCCTGTGTAGGCTCCGTAGGCCGACACGTTAAAGAAAGGCGCTTCGTAAGACACAAAGGCGCCGTCCGCGTTTTGGTTGAAAATCAATCCAGTCAAGTCGGAAAAGATAAAGCGGCCGGCGTTGACGTTGAGCGAGGCGCCGTTGAGCTTTAGCTTGGCCGAAAACTTGAGCAAGTCCAAGTCAAGGCGGTTGAAGGCTTTTTCCTTGGACTGGTCGTATTCAAATTCGTAAAGGCCTTCGGCGACCAAATACATGTCGCCGCTTTTTGTGAATGGAACTTTGACCCACAAGGCAAGGTCGTCAATCTGGTCAAGCTTTAGGCTTGAAAAATTCTTTCCCTTGATGTTGCTTATGTTTTTTAGCGAACCGCCAAAGTCAACGGCAAAGGCCGCCGTCAACGAAAAGACTTGGGCCAAAAGCAAGGCCTTGAATAGTTTCTTTGCTGTCATTTGGCGCCTCCAGACTTTTTGATGCAAGCGTTCAATATCGCCAAGGCGTTCTGCCCGTTGACCGTCATGCCGGGATCGGCGGCCAAATCCAAGGTTCCGTTGGCCTTGAGCTCCTTAAAGGCGTAGCACTTGGACTTTGTAATCCTGTAGAGCAAGCCGCACTTCAGGCCGCTCGCCTTTACGCAAAGGCCGCAAAAGTCTTGAAGCGGCATGGGGCTTTCGGCCACGACTCCGCTAGAAATCCAGCCCAGCTCCACAGCCTTTGCAAGCGCTTCCGAATAGCCTGAAGCCTCGTCCATATTTTGCGCGCTCTGGCAGGCTATCCAAGCGGCCTGCTCGTTTGAAATTTCTTGGGATTCAATTATTTCGCTAATTTTTTGAGCGTCTTGCGAATGAAGCGCAAAGAGCCCAAGAAAAAAGACAATCGCGAAAAAAGCTTTTTTCATCACACTCCCCCTACTTTTTTCTATATATATCCAATTATGACGCATGAACCTTTGTTTGTCAAGTTTTTCACAAGGCGCTGGAAAATAAAAAAAGCGCCCAAAAACGGGCGCCAAATAAGATTGCAAAGCCTTACCTTGCCAATTCCAAGTAGATTTGGTCGGCCAAGCCAAAGCCCGCCTGCTTTGTAAGGCTTGTCGTGTATTCGTCGTAAAGCATGTCTTGGTACATGCTCTTGGCAAAGGAATCCGTCGTTGCGGAGTGAACGGTCTTTCTCATCGAGTCAACCATCATCTTTACAAAAAAGGATTCCATTTCCATAGACTTTTCGTAGAGCTTTGAAGTCTTGTCTATTTTTTTGCCATTAGGCCGAACTGAGCCATTGGCGGCCGCGCCTTGGGGGGCGGCATTTTTGTCGGCGGCATGGATGAACGTCTTGTCAAAGCCGCTCTTGAAGTCGCCGTTTAAACGGCCTTCCTGCAAGACTTGGCTTGAGGAAATGTGGGAATAGTCGGCAGCATTGTTCGAAAGCCCAGAAGGCGCGGCGGCCTTTTCTTGCGCGGACTTCAACAAGTCGGCAAACTTGGACGATTGGTTTTTATGCAGCGCGTTTTGAATCACCGCGGAGCTTTGCGTCATCGTTCCGATTTTATCTATTCCCGTCATTTATTACCTCTTCAAGTTAGCGGCGGTGCTTAACATACTGTCGCTTGTTTGGACGGCCTTGGAGTTGAACTCGTAGGCGCGCTGGGCGACAATCATCTGAACCATTTCGTTGACCACGCTGACGTTGGACATTTCCAAAAACTTGTGCTTTACGATTCCCATTCCCTCTTGGCCGGGCCGGTTGGCGATGGGGTCGCCGGACGCGTTGGTTACTTTATACAAGCTGTCGCCCAGCGCTTTCAATCCAACCTCGTTGGGAAAGCGGTAAAGCTCGATTTGACCGACCTCAGTTGGGGTCGTCTCGCCGTTCACCTTTACGGTAACGCGGCCAGTGTCGCTGATTGTCAAGGTGTGGATGTCAAAGCCTTCCGGCAAAATGATTTCCGGCAAAACGCGAAGGCCTTCGCTTGTGACAAGCTGGCCTGTCATGTCAACCTTAAGGGCGCCGTCACGGGTGTAGGCGTAAGAGCCGTCGTACTGCTGGACGCGCAAAAATCCGTCGCCAACAATCGCCACGTCGGTGTCAACGCCAGTGGCCTGCAAGGAGCCCTGGCTAAAAATGCGCTGGGTGGCCGCAAGCTTAACGCCGGCGCCCTGCTGGATTCCAACGGGAGTAACGGTGTCTTCGGTGGCCGGAGTTCCGCTAAGCTTTAAGTTTTGGTAAATCAAGTCCTCGAACTCGGCGCGCTGCTGCTTGTAGCCGGTAGTGTTCACGTTTGAAAGGTTGTGCGAAATCGCGTCAATGTTGGCCTGCTGTCCGTTCATTCCGGTGGCCGCTGTCCACAAACTTCTTACCATAATTTATCTCCTGCTCTTAATTCCTAAAATATTTTCCTTACCTAGAACGCGCGGCGACGCGGTTCCACAAGGTTGACATCATTTGGTCTTCGCTCTGAATCGTCTTTTGGTTGGCCTCGTAGGCGCGGTTGACTTCTATCATTCTGACCATCTCGTTGACCACATTGACGTTGGAGCTTTCCACAAAGCTCTGGATGAACTGCGGACGCTCCTCGCCTTCGGCGATTCGCGCGGGTCCTGAAATTTCGTTCTCCATATAAAAAGAATTTCCGGCCTTTTTAAGATAGCGCTCGTTGTCAAAGCGGACGGCCAAAAAGCGGTCCACCACCTTGTTGTCCTGCGTAATTATCATTCCGTCTTCGTTGACTTTAAACTTGTCGTCTTCCAAGCGGATGATTCCGTTTTCGCCAAGAACAGGATATCCGTCCTTTGTTTCCAAGATTCCTTCTTTTCCGATGTAAAAATTTCCGTTGCGGGTGTAGCGGTTTCCTGTGGGCGTTTGGATTACAAAAAAGCCTTTTCCGTGCAGGGCAAAGTCTGTGGCTTGATCTGTGTTTTTGAGGGAACCTTCGGCAAAGTCCGTGTAGTTTTCGTTGGTCTCAACGCCAACGCCCAGCTTTCCGATGATAGGAGCCGCGTCGGCGGATCCTTCGGGAATTGTGTAAACGCCGTCAAAATCCTTTCGGCGCAACAAAAGCTCGCTAAAAGACTTTGAAACGGTCACGTCGCGCTTGAAGCCCGCCGTGTCGACGTTGGCCAGATTGTTTGAGATTGCGTCCAGCCTGTTTTGCTGGGCGACCATTCCGCTGGCTCCTGTGTACCATCCACGAATCATTTTGACATCCTCTTGTAAAAAATGCGGCAAGCTTTTGCATCAACGCCCGCCTTACTTTTTTATCGGATTTTTGAGGAAATTTGTTAGAATAAAATGATTTAAGCAACAAAAAACGCTTCCAGTTGCGGCTGCGTCCGAGCGGCACCGCTAGCTAGCGTTGCTACTCGCTGTTTGCGCTTGAAACTATTTAACGCTGCCGCTATCGCGGCAGGCGCAAACAGAGAGTTGCCGTCGGCCGCCCCGCGCCTTCTCGCGTTTTTTTACTGGTTCAACAATTCCAACAACTTTCCGCAATGTGAAAAAGGGCAAAAAAAAGAGGCCTTCCTGTTCGGAAAGCCTCTTTGAGCTATACTGGATTCGAACCAGTGACCCACGCCTTAAAAGGGCGTTGCTCTACCTGCTGAGCTAATAGCCCATCCGCTTATTAAAAAGCGTATATCGATATTATCATATTTTGACGGAACATGTCAAGTCCTTGGCGCGTTTTTTACAAGGAAAACAATAAAAAAAAGCGGCTTCCAGTTGCGGTCGGAACCGCAAAAGCGCTAGATATCGTCGCTACTCGCTGTCTGCGCATTGAAACTATTTATTCCGCCGCTAGTCGCGGCAGACGCAGACAGAGAGTTTTCGCGCTTCCGTCCGCGCCTTCGCGCCGCTTTTTTTTGTATTTTAACTTGCGAAAACGTGTTACAAACAATTAAAACGCGTAGGGAGAAGGCGGACGCCCGCTCGCCTTGCGCGTTGAGCATGCTGTTAAGCCCTAAAAGGCGCAACCGCGAGTAAGGGCGTTCGATTCTCCCGGGAGCGTTTTTTTTTTTGCTTGCAGCGCGCGGTTTAGGCAAGTTCTGCGAGCGCTTCCCATTCGGCGCCTTGGCGGACGGCGTCTTCTTTGGCGGAAAGGATTTTTACCATTATCGGCTGCCCGTCCAAGGGAGCGGCCGCCGCGTCTTCTTGGTCAAGAAGAATCTCGGCGTGGATGAAGTTTTCGGTCATGGCGCGGACAAGCCTTTTTCCGGCCGGAAGAAACAGGACCCCACCGTGTATTCTTCATTCTATCTGAATTTTCAAATTATTACAATAGTATTACGAAACAGCCGGACGTATCTGGTTCATACGTCCGGCTGCCGCAGTTTAGGCGTATTTGCCGCTTTTTGCGGCTGCTTGTTTTTCAGAATATGCCGTGTCTCAGGCTGTGACCTTGCCGATGGCGGCATCCAGGATGGCTGCCATTTCATCGATCTGGTCCCTGCTGATATTCAGCGGCGGGACGAAACGGATGATCTGGGCGCCCGCGTTAATCAGGATCAGGCCCTGGTCCATGGCTTCCAGGATGATGGGGCCCACCGGCCTGTCAAAGACCAGGCCCTGCATCAGGCCTCTGCCCCTGCGCTCGGTAATGCAGCTGTATTTGGCTGCCAGGGCTTCCAGCTTCTCTGTCAGATAAGGAGCCACTTCATTGACGTTGTCAACGATGTGGTCTTCTTCATAGATATCCAGGACCGCGTTGATGGCTGCAGGATCCTCCTCCTGCAGGATGGTGATCAGGAATACACCGTTAAGCCTCACGAAGGCCAGGATCTGTTCCAGCATGGAGTATTCCCC
>ONET01000048.1 GCA_900316905.1 uncultured Treponema sp. | reverse complement strand
AGATGTATTACGACTCTTCCGCCTACGCCCTGCAGTTCGCCAAGGCCGCGCGAGGAGTCGCGGTGAACGCCATAAACAGGTATTTGGACGACTTTGACCAAAAGCGCCTTGACCGCGACGCCTCCGCCAAAAAGACCCGCGAAGTCTACGGCTTTTGCGAAGGCTACGAGGACTTTGGAATAATTTCGGGAATGATGATGTACTATTCGCGCCCCAAGGTCTTCTTTGGCTACATATTTGACAAACACACGCCCTACTTTACAATCAACGTCCGAAAGGCCCAAAACCTTGCCGTGAACGAAAAGACGGAGGAAGGCTCGCTAAAGGCCAATGTAATCGAGCAAACATACTATTTTACAAAGGCCCAGGCAAGGCGTCTGGCCACCTTCTTGAGCGACGCCAACATCGACGCGCTGCAGGCTTCCACCACCGAGCCGGAATTTCAAGACGCGGCCGACAGCTACAACGACGAGCCAACAGCCTCTGAGCAGCCCCAGGAAGAAGCCCCCGCCAAGGACGCGGAAGCCCCCAAGGACGAGCCCGCCCAAAAAGACGAGCCCGCCAAGCAGGAGCAAGAATGAAGCTTTTCGCGGCGGCCGCGCTGTGCGCCTTTTTGCTTGCCGCCACCGCCCCTTGCGAGGGGCCAAAAAGCCTTCGCCTTACGGTGGGCCAAAAAAGCCGCGAGGCGCAAATTTTGGAGCGCGGACAAAAAAAGGCGCTCCTTTTTTACGCTAAAAATTCCTACCAATGCCTTTGGCTTGACAGCGCCGCCGTCTTGGCCGCCAAAGAAGCCGCAAAAAAATACAACGAGCAATTCCAGCAAAAACGCCTCAAAAAGTCCCAAAAAGGCGGCGAGCGCTTGGTTTACGGCGGCGCCGAAGTTTTTTTGGAATGGGGCAGCAAAAAGGAGGCCTTGGACCGGGGAAGCCCTGCAAAGGCGCGCTTTGGCTACGTCTTTTGGCAAGGCTCGCCATACTTTTGCGTGTCGCTTTCCAGCGTCCAGGACAAGGCCGGCGCGAAAAGCCCCGTTTTGGAAAACTCGGAGGAAACAAGCCTTCTTTTTACAAGAAGCCAAATTCAGGCCGTCTTGGACGCGCTAAGCCTATAGACGGCGCCACAGTTCCACAAGGCAAAGCAGGGCGAGCGCGACGCGGGCGGCAAAAAATTCTTCTTTACAAAAAAGCCTTTTAGCGCTAGAATAAAGGACGCTTTATCGCGACATTCCAAACGGAGGTTTTGTATGAATATAAAGAAAATGATTGTCGCCGCGACATTGTCGGCGCTTGTTTTGGCCGGAACTTTTGCGGAAACAAACGCCGGCGGCCACAAAAAGTCTGAGATTTCCTACTACAGCGCGCCTGTATATAAAGTCATGGATTCAGCCAAGGCTTACACGGTGATTTACGGAAAGACCGGCCACAAGATGGGAACGGTCACAATTCCCAAGGATTGGGCAAAGAACAAGCCGGACACGGTCAAAAAGCTTTTGGTCAGGAACTGCCCGACAAAAATTACGCCTTACGTCACAATCGTAAAAAAGAGCGGCGAATTCCTAAAGGTCATGCTGACTGTTCCGACAAACCACAACGACCGCATTTGGGGCATCGCCAACGAAAACAAGGTGGAGTCCACTGACGGCGTTGAGTCCGTTGACTTGGAACTTTAGTCCGTCTTTACATATCGATGAAAACAATCGACTCCAAGCAAAGCGCCGCCTTCAAGGCCTTTGTGGACTCCCACGAATTTTTTTTAATCGCGGGCCACAAGGATCCGGACGGCGATTGCGTTTCAAGCTCGCTGGCGGCAGCCGCCATTCTAAAGGCCTTGGGAAAGGAATTTCTTTTGCTGAACGTGGGCCCATTTAAAAGGCCTGAAATCCGCCAATACGAAAATCTCTTTTCCAGCCAAATTCCCTTTATGGGCGCGGAGGACGCGAAAAAATGCGGCCTTTTGCTTGTTGACTGCTCCGAGCTTTCAAGGACGGGCGACCTTTCTGACGGCCTAAAGGGCTTTGACGCCTTTATCGTGGACCACCACAAAACGGCTGAAACTCCGGCCGGCGCGCAAAGCATAATCGATCCCACCAGCCCGGCGGCGGTGTGCCTCTTTACGATGCTCTACGAAAGCTTGGTCGGAAAGCCCGATCCCGAAACCGCCAAAATAATGTTTTTGGGCCTAAGCACCGACACCGGCTTTTTTAGATTCTTGCGCGAGGACAGCGCCGAAGTCTTTGAGCTTGCCGCGCGCCTTGTGCGCTACGGGGCCAACCCCAACAAAATGTACAACCGCATAAGCGGCGGAAAGCCCTACTCCACCCGCAAGCTTTTGGGCGTTCTTTTGGGCAAGGCTGAACGACACTGCAACGGAAAGCTGGCGATAACTTACGAGACGATGGAAGACACCAAAAATTACGGGCAGGAAGGCCGCGACAGCGACGCGCTTTATTCGGCGCTCTTGAGCGTGGAAGGCATTGAGGCCGTGGTCTTTTTGCGGCAGGAAACCGACACGACTTGCACGGGCGGCTTTAGAAGCCTGGACGAAGTTGACGTTAGCGCGGTCGCGGCCAAGTTTGGCGGCGGCGGACACAAGAATGCCAGCGGCATGAGCGTGAACGGAAAGATTGCCACGCTGATTCCGCAAATAGTGAAAGAATTCTCGCGCGTCCTTTAAGCAAGAAAAAAAACAAAATGGCGGGTCCCAGCGACGAAAAAAAAGCCTCAGTAACCCCCGTCCTTCGCTTGCGGCTTTACGCCTGCGGCCAAGCCGCTTCGCTGACAGGGCCCCACTAAGTCTTTTTTTTCTGCGTCCCGCCATTTTGTTTTTTTTAACTGTTTCCAGTTGCGCGAAATTCTTTCTTTACCATAAAGGGGCGCGGCGATTATTCCGATACTATATATATGAAAAAGCCGCTTTTGTTTTTGGCAGCGCTCGCGCTTTTTGCCGGAGCCGCCGCCGCAGAAAAAACCGTCGAGTCGCCGTTTTCTTTTGAATACCGTGAAATCGCGCAAAAATTGCAGGGACCCAGCGCGCCCTTTGAAAAAAACGGCTGCATTGTCTTTAGCGCGGAGCTTGGCCCCCGCTATGTTGGAATCGCCTTTGACTTTGAGAACTACCAAATAATCCATCCCTTTATGCGAAAGTCAACTTTTGACGAAAACGGCGACCACGTGAACACTTGGTATTTTTACATTTTGGAAGACGTTCCTGAAACTTCAAAAATCTACTACCGCATGATTGTGGACGGTCTTTGGACAACCGACAAGCTTAACCCCAACCAATACTACGACACGCAGACTGGCATCCATCTTTCGGAACTGACCGTCCACAAGCGCAAGGCGTTGGCCACCAGAATCAATTCCAGCGACAACATGGGCTTGCAAACCGCCGGCAGTTCGCAGCTTGACGGCGCGACTCATTTTGTTTACCGGGGAAAGAGCGGACAAAAAGTGCGCCTTGCCGGAAATTTCACAAAATGGGACAGTTGGATTTACGAATTGCGCGAAACTGCGGCCGGCCTTTACGAGCTGGACTTGCCCCTGCCCGCCGGAACCTACTATTACGTCTATTACATCGGAACCGAGCGCTTCCCCGACGCCACCAACCACGAGCGCGCCTGGACCGACGACGGCCGCCCCATTTCAAAGCTTGTGGTGGAATGACAGAGGGATTTTTTTAGTTGACAATAAGGGAAAGATGATGTATCATAAAGATGAATGAGGAACGCCACGACAATGTGGCATACCCCTTTTAGCATTTATGAAATGCCTGCCGGAGTTGGTCACTGGGGCGGGCATTTTTTTTCGCTATTTCTTCATGTTTCGGAAGAGAGCGACCGCATTTACAATCCTGGCGTTCCATACATTAAGATACACTTTTTTTTAAAGATTTTCCTCTATTTTCTAAAAAAAAAGCGCTTTTTTTGAAAAAAACTAAAATTTGAATCCGCCGCCTAGGCCGCCGCCGAACTTTTTGGCCAGCGCGTTTAGGTCCATGCCGCCTAGTCCGCCGGCGCCAGAGAGGCCGCCCATTCCGCCGCCGCCCATCATTTGGCCCATAAGCTGCGCCTGCAAGCCCTTGTTGCGGCTGACTTTTTTCATCGTAAGCTTTGTCTTTTCAAACTGCTTTATAAGCTTGTTCACTTCGGCCACGCTTGTGCCGGAACCTTTGGCTATGCGCTTGCGACGGCTGGGGCCGATTATCAAATGGTTGGCGCGCTCTTTTTTTGTCATCGACTGAATGATGGCCTCTTGGCGCTTCATGCCGCTGGTGTCAAGGTCGCGTCCTTGCAGCGCGGCCGCCGCTCCCGGAATCATTTCCAAAAGCGACTGCATGTTGCCCATCTTTTTTACTTGCTGAAACTGAGCCAGCATGTCGTCAAGCGTGAACTCGTTTTTGGCCATCTTTTTTTGCATGGCGGCGGCCGCTTCCATGTCAACTTTTTCTTGCGCCTTTTCTACAAGGCTCACGACGTCGCCCATGCCAAGTATGCGGCTTGCGATTCGTTCAGGGTGGAAGACTTCAAAGTCTTCGGTCTTTTCGCCAGTTCCGATAAAGAGAATGGGCTTTCCTGTGATTGACTTTAACGAAAGGGCGGCGCCGCCTCGCGCGTCGGAATCAAACTTGGTTAGAATGACGCCGCTAAGGCCAAGCTGCTCGTCAAAACTTTTGGCGATGTCAACGGCGTTTTGGCCGGTCATCGCGTCGGCGACCAAAATCGTTTCCACGGGATCGGCCGCCTTTTTAATTTGGACAAGTTCCGCCATCATGGACTGGTCGATTTGCAAACGGCCGGCGGTGTCCAAAATGATTGTGTCGAGTCCGTTCTTTTTGGCGTAGTCGATGGCGTTTTGTGCGACCTTGACCGCGTCCTTGGCGCCGTCCTCTTTGTAAACAGGAACGTCGATTTTTTGGCCAAGCACGCAAAGCTGCTCTACGGCGGCCGGACGAACCAAGTCGCAGGCTGCCAAAAGCGGGCGGCGGCCGTCTTTTTTTAGGCGGGCGGCAAGCTTGTGGCTTGCGGTTGTTTTTCCCGCGCCCTGCAAGCCCAGCATAAGGATTACGCTCTGGGTGTCGGGCCCCTTTAGCTTAAGGTCTTGCTTGGTGTCGCCAAGCATGGCCACGATTCTGTCATAGATTATTTTTACAAACTGTTGGCCGGGGTCAACGGCGCGAAGAACCTTTTCGCCCTTGGCTTCTTCGATGGCGCCGTTTACAAAGCGGCGGACGACGCGAAGGTTCACGTCGGCCTCAAGCAAAGCCATCTTTATTTTTTCTACCGCGTCCTCGATGTTTTTTTCAGAAATTGAAGACTTTCCGCTTATCGTTCTAAAAACGTCGGTAAAGGCGTTGGTGATTTTTTCAAGCATTAGTTTCCCCTAAAAAATATGGGCCGCCCAAAACGGCGGCGCCTTTTATTTATTTCCCATCAAAAGCTCAAGCATGAAGTCTTCCGGCTCAATCTCGCGGTTAAGGATGCGGTAGAGGCCGTCGCAAATCAAGAGCTTTATGTTTTTGCTTTGGGCGATTTGGTGAACGTATTTGCAGGCGATGGCGCCTTCGGGAAGGTAGCCGATTTTTGAGACGTTGGCGATGAGGTCGTCCAAGTTCTTGAAGTTGTTCAGCAAATCGGTCTTGATCATTTCTTGGCCAAAGCGGCGGTTGCGGCCGTACTTGCTTTTGCAGGTAACGTCAAGGTCGCCCACGCCCGCGATTGATGTGAAAGTCTCGGCGTGCGTGGCTCCCATCGCGAAGCCAAGCGTTTGGATTTCGTTTAGGCCGGCGGCCATCAAAAGGCTTTCGGCGTTGTCGCCAAAAATGTCGCTGGTTTCGCTAATCGCGTCAAGCGCGCCGTAAACGACGGCGATTATGTTTTTGGCCGCCGCGCATATTTGCACGCCGATGACGTCGAAGCTGGAATAGGCCATCAAGCCCGGGACGCGCATCAGTTCCCTAAACCTAATTGAAACTTTAGGATTTTCGCTGGCGGCCACAAGGCCCGTGATTTTTCCGATGGCAACTTCTTCGGCGTGGCTTGGGCCGGAAATGTAGCAAACGCTTCCTTTGTAAACGCTTGGCAAAACGCTTTCCATTGTTTCCACGATAAGCTTGGGGCCGTCGTCAGAAGGAACAAAGCCCTTTGTCAAAACTCCGATGTTGGTGTCGCCGTCGGCAATGTTCTTTACGCCAAGAATCTTTTTAATCGTCGGCGCAAGGTAAAGCGACGGAGAGGCAAGAACCAAAAATTCCTTGCCGTCCGCGACTTCCTCTATGTTTGTGGAAGCCTTTAAATTGCTTTCAAGCTTGAAGCCGGGCAAAAATTTTTTGTTCTCATGCTCGTTGTTGATTGAAGAGACAACGTCGTCTTCCATCGCCCAAAGCGTAACGTCATGTCCGCCGCGCGCCAAAGACTGGGCAAAGCCCGTTCCCCAAGCGCCCGCGCCGATAACACCAACTGTCTTGCAAGAAGCCATCGCAAAACCTTCTGTAATAAAAATTTAGAACCAAATGGAAGCGTTGTCTTCCCAGTCAATCAACTCTTCCGGCTTAAAGAACAAATTGATTTCGCGCTCGGCGCTTGTGTCTGAATCCGAGGCGTGAATGACGTTGTATTGAGTGTGGCAGCAGAAGTCGCCGCGAATTGTTCCCGGATGGGCTTCCGCCGGACTTGTGGAGCCGACGAGCTTTCTGACCAAAGTCACGCAGTCGTCGCCCTGCCAGCACATGGCCACCACGGGAGCGCTTGTTATGTAGCCCACGAGCGAGTCGTAAAAGGCCTTTCCCTTGTGCTCGGCGTAATGATTTGACGCGAGTTCGGGAGAAATGTTCATCATCTTGAGGCCAACCAATTTGAGGCCCTTCTTTTCAAGCCGGCTGATAACCTCGCCGACCAGCCTGCGGTTCAAAACGCCGGGCTTTAACATTGCAAAACATCTTGTTTCCATAATCCTTGCATTTTAGCGCAAACGCAGCCCGCAAGTCAAGACAGCGCGAACAAGCCAAAAAAAACGCGGACTTTATAGGCGGGTCCCAGCGACGAAAAAAGCCTTAGGTTCCCCCCGTCCTTCGCTTGCGGCTTTATGCCTGCGGCAAAGCCGCTTCGCTGACGGGGCCCCACCAAGGCTCTTTTTCTGCATCCCGCCTCCACTATGCCCGCGTTTTTTTGCTTGCTTGACGTACCGGGTGGAGCCGCTTTGCGGTTATTGAATCTAATACGAGCTGCCCAGGCCGCCGGCTTTTACTTGGAAGCGGCTGAACTCCATTTGGAAGCTGGCGCGGCCTTGGGTGGCGCTGCGCAAGTTGGTGCTAAAGCCGAACATCTTGGCCATCGGCGCCTCGCAGTGAATGAGTTCGGCCGTAGGCTTGGAGTCCTGGCCCATGATTATTCCGCCGCGCTGGGTCATCTGGCTCATCGCGTCGCCAACAAATTCCTTGGGGCAGGAAATTTCAACTTGCATGACAGGCTCCAAAAGCTCGGGCGCGGCGCCCTTGCAAGCCTTGTCAAAGGCGGCCACGGCGCAAGCCTCAAAGGCAAAGGTCGTGGAAGTAAGCTCGTTGTAGTCCAGCGCGGTGACGCTGACGGCCGTGTCGGCGCAAGGATATCCGTAGTTGATTCCGGCGGACAGCGCGCTTTCAAAGCCGTTTTTGACGGCCTCGTAAATTTCTTCGGGAATGGAAGAGTCGCGGACAAGGCACTCGTAGCTGTTGCCCTGGCCGGATTCGCGCGGAGAAACGGTGACGGTGATGCCGGCCGTGTTTTCCTTTCCGCCAAGGACGCGGCTGTAGTTTTCGGTCGCGGAGGCTTGGGCGGTGACGGCCTCGCGGTAAGTGACCTGCGGCGCGCCGACCCTGGCCTTTACGCCAAAGTCGTCCTTCATGCGGGTTACCAAAACGTCAAGGTGAAGCTCGCCCATGCCGCTGATAATCATTTGGCCGGTCTCCGCGTCCTCTTTATGGGTGAACGTGGGGTCTTCGCGCGAAAGTATTTCAAGCGTTTCGTTGAGCTTGTCGCGCTCGCTGATTGAGTCGGGCTCGATGGCCACGCTGATTACAGGCTCGGGGAAATTGACGCTTTCCAAGAGAACGGGGAAGCCTTCGCTTCCAAGGCTGTCGCCGGTCTGCGCCAATTTTAGTCCGATGAAGACCGCGATGTCGCCCGCTGAAACGCTTTCCATCGGCTCGGACTTGTCGGCGTGCATGCGCAAAATGCGGTTCACGCGCTCGCGCTTTTTCTTTCCTACGTTAAAGACTTGCGTTCCGGCCGCGATTTTTCCAGAGTACATGCGGACGTAGCAAAGGGGGCCCATCTCGCGGTCGTACTGAATCTTAAATACAAGGCCAAGGGCCTGGCCGTTTTCCTTGCAGGGAACTTCCACGTCTTCGGTCTTGTCGCGCTTTACGTGAACGCCCTTGGCCGGAGTGACCTCATCGGGCGCGGGAAGGTAGTCTACGACCGCGTCAATCAACGGCTGCACGCCCTGGTTGTGGCGCGAGCTTCCCATGACAAAGGGAACAAAGGCGCGGCTTATCGTTCCCTTTCGGAGCGCGGCCTTCAATTGTTCCACCGTGATTTCCTTTCCTTCCAAGTAAAGCTCGGCAAGCGCGTCGTCGCTTGAGGCCACCGCGTCCACCAACTTTTCGCGCCACTCGTTGGCCTCGTCCAAGCGGCTTGGGTCGATGTCGCTTTCGGTGAATTTTTCGCCTTCGCTTTCAGCGTCCCAGCGGATTTCCTTCATTTTTAAAAGGTCAATCACGCCCTCAAAGTCGCCGCCTTGGCCGATCGGAATTTGCAAGGCCACACATTCCACGCCAAACTTGTCGTGGACGTCCTGCATCGAGCCAAAGAAGTCGGCTCCGATTCTGTCCATCTTGTTCATGTAGCAAATGCGGGGAACGTTGAACTCGTCGGCCTGCTTCCAAACGGTTTCGGTCTGGGGCTGAACGCCGTCAACAGCGCACAAAACGCACACGGCGCCGTCAAGGACGCGGAGGCTGCGCTCGACTTCCGCCGTAAAGTCAACGTGGCCGGGCGTGTCGATTATGTTGATTTGATAGTCTTTCCAATAGGTTGTGGTGGCGGCGGAACAAATCGTGATTCCGCGCTCCTGTTCCTGCGCCATCCAGTCCATCGTGGCCTGGCCGTCGTCAATCTCGCCTATTTTGTGAATCTTTTTTGTATAGTAAAGAATTCGTTCGGTGGTCGTGGTTTTTCCCGCGTCGATGTGGGCCATGATTCCGATATTGCGCATTTTTTCCAATGACATAATAACTCCAACAATGCGGCTGTCCAAAATTTTAAGCTTGCCGCCGTTTTTTTGCCGCTATATTATAATGAAGATTTAAATTGCTTTCAAGACTATAAGCGCGGGGCGCGGTTAAATTTCGATGTCCGCCTGGGCTGAGCCTTTGGGAATTATAAGAACGCTCTTGGCCTTCTTCTTGCGTTCCTTTAAAAGACGGCGGGCTGCCTTTTGCAAGTCGGCCGCTTTTATGGAAAGCAAAATCTTTGACGAAGCCAAAATGTCCTTGGCGTCAATAAGGTAAAGCTGGCGCAAAAAGGCCGCGCTTCCCCTGGCCCTCGGCGTTTTGGGCTGAATCAAATTTGAATAAGTTCCGGCTATCGCTTTTTCAACCGTTTGGGCGTCGAACAAGCGGCCCGCCACGGCTTGAAGACATTCGTCAAAAGCCGCGAGGCTTTTGGCTGGATTTGGGTCGCGGTAAGTGGAAAGCGTGAAGCGGCGCTCAACAGAATCGACTTGCACGAAGGCTCCGTAGGCGCCGCCTACCGTGCGAATTTTTTCCCATAAAGCGCCGCTAGACAAAAGGTGCGCCAAAACTTTTTCGGCGACAGCCTCGCGCGTGTCGTACCTTGACGACAAGAATGAAAGCGCCGCGAAGCCAACCATGCCCGAAACGCCGACGCTTTCGTCGCCTTCCGAGCTTTTTTTGCCGATGTTTGTCAAAGCGTAAAAGTCCTGGTCTTTGGCGGCGAAGGCTTTTTGCGGGCCGCGCAAATCAAGGTCAAGCGCGAATTTTTTGACCGCGGCCAAGGCGGCCGGCATTGTCTTTTTGTCGGCGGTGACGTGAAGGACCGCGCCCGAGGCAAAAAGTTTTGACGCGATGAATTTCATTTTTTGAATCGTTCCGTCAAGGTCGCCCAAGATTTTTCGCATGACAAAGATTTGGGAAACGCCGCTCCAAATTTCGTCAACCGCCGCCGACCTGTCGGCCCTACATTCGGCGCGGCCGCCCGCAAAGCTGTGGCCGTGAGGAAGCACGGAACTTTCCAAGTCGTTCAAGACTTCTTCCGCCAAAGTCTTGACGCGCTTTTTGTCGTCGTAGCGGGCGCCCAATATGCAATCGCGCGCCAAGTCTAGGGAATCCTGTATTTTTTCGTCAAGCGCCTTTACCTTAAAAAAAAGCCATTGCCGGCCCGAAAAGGCGCGGTTGCTTTTGTTCATCACTCGGGCGCGCGCGCTTTTTGGGCAAGAATGAGTGAAGGCGGATGTGGAAAAGCCGCCGCAAGTTTTAGCCGTAAGCAAGGATGTTTTTTCCCAGCTTAATTTTCCCCACCCCAGTTCGTTCAAAATGTAGGCGAAAAAAGAAAGGTATGGATAAAGTTCCGGCTCAAAAACGTCAAGCGGAAAGGCCGCCGTGACATAGGCGATCCCGTTTGTGTTTTCCAAGCTTTTAAAAAGAGGAACTTGGCCGCGCCGGGTCTTGATTTGGCCGCGCGCGATTTTTATTTTTTCGTCGATGGGCTTTAGGTCTTTTGGGCTGATGTGGGGAAGCAAGGCCGTGGACGAAGGAGCGTCGGGCGTTTGCTGGTATTCATGCAAGGCGGCAGTCTGGGCCTTTATGTGAGCCTTTGTCGTTTTTTTGGCCATCGCTTGCGCGATTGACCTTTCGCGCGCCTCCCGTTCCTTTAAATAACCTTTGTCGGGAGTCACCACGGTCCAAGCGCAATGCTTGTTGTCAATCAAATATTTTTTGACCAAGCCCTTGATGAAATCTGGATCGGACAGAATTCTTTTTTTAAGCTTGTCAAAAGCGTCGCGGACAAAAAGGCAGTTGCCCGGCTCTCCGCCATAGTTCCAAGAGCGCAAGGCCCGCCGCATCAAGACCAATGAAAAAGGCTCGTTGAAGCGCTTTATCTCGCGGTTGTTGAAGTCGATGGAATTTAGCGTGGACTCCACGTCGTCCTGCGAAATGCCGTCCTCATAGACGCGCTTTATTTCTTTTAAGACAAAGACTTTGACTTTTTCTTCGTTTTCTTTTTTAACGCCGCGAAGGCCAACGGAAAAAGTGATCTGCCGCTCGGACACGTCCACGCCGTTGGCCACGCTCAAATCTTTTCCCAAGCCGCTTTTGAGCAAGGCCGCCGAAAGCGGAGAGCCGTCTTGGGCGCACAAAAGGTTCCCCAAAAAAATGCCTTCCGCGTAATCTTCCATGTTGTCGGAATTTCCCCAAATCCAAGAAAGAAGCGCGGTTGAATCCTTGTCGCCGGCGCTGACAGGGCCGGTCTCGCGCAAGGAATTCATTTTCTTGAACGGCCTTTGCGTTTCCGAGCGGAGAATTTTTTCCAAAAACTTTTTTTGCGAAAGCGAGTCAAACTTTTCGCGGCCGGAAGCGGCGGCGAAATTGTCCAAAACATTTTTTTGCAAAAAATCCAATTGCCTTTCTGTCGGAATGTTTCCGTACAAAAAGACCAGGCAGTTTTGCGGCGAATAATACTTTTTATGGAAGTCCTTGAATTCCTTGTAGGTCAACTGGGCCACTTCAAGCGGATCGCCGCCGGAGTCCTTGGCGTAAATCGTGTCGGGAAGCAAAGCGCGGTCAATCGCGTCGCCAACCGCGCCGGCGAAGGACGAATAGGCGCCTTTCATTTCGTTAAAGACCACGCCCACGATTTTTGGCTTTCCTTTAGAGTCCAATTCAAGGCGGCGGCCTTCCTGCAAAAAAGTTTCCTGGCTCAAGGACGGAAAAAAGACCGCGTCGGCGTAGACGCTCATAAGGTTAAAGTAGTCGGCTTCCAAAATTGAGCTGGCCGGGTAAACCGTCTTGTCGGGAAAGGTCAGCGCGTTCATAAAGGTTTGCACGCTTTGGCTTTCCAAAACGGCGAAGGGATCTTTTAGCGGATATTTTTTTGAGCCGCAAAAAACGGAATGTTCCACGATGTGCGCCGCGCCGTTGGACTTGTCGTTTGGAGTCCTAAAGGCAAAGGCGAACAAATTTTCCTTGTCGTCGTTAAGAAGATGGAAAACTTCAAGGCCGCTTTTTCGGTGCCGCAAATAAAGCCCCTTGCTTGAACAGTCGGGAATGGCCTTGACGCTTATAAGGTCAAAGCCCTTGTAAGATTTTGAAATCATTCTACATAAACCTCGTCGTCGTCTTTTCTGAACACGCGCAAGTCGCCTTTTTCCCAAGCGGCGCGCAATTGCGCCACAAAAGTTTTTGTAATCGCCTCAACGTCTTTTTTTAGCATGGGCTTGGCGGCTTCCCGCTCTTCCATTATGACGGAAGCTCTGGCGACGGAAACATTGTTTAAAATCTTTCGCTCAAATTCAGGCTCCTTGGCGGCGATTAAATACGCGATGTCCTTGTCGCTCATCGAAGCCAATTTTTTTTGCAGCCACTTGTCGTCCGCGTTGACAACGTCGTCCAGCGTAAAAAGATGCTGCTGCAAGTCGCGGCTAAGCTCGGGATCGGTCCGCTCAAGGTTGTTCAAAATTTCCTGCTCGGCGCCGGTGTCCATGCGCTTTAGGATTTGCGCCAAGGCGCCGCGGCCGTCTATGCGCAAGGAGTCGTCGCGGACTTGCTTGGAGGCCTTTTCGTGGATCGTCTTGTCAATCGCCTGGATTACGTCGGGCGAAACTTTTTGCATTTTGGCAAGGCGGAGAACCACCTCTTTTTTTTGAGAGGCTTCCATCGAATTGATAAGGCCCGCCGCGACTTTTGGCTCAAGGTAGCTTAAAACAATCGCGGTGACTTGCGCGCTTTCGCCTTTTAAAAGCGCTAAGATTTCTTCGTTTGTCTTTTCTTTTAAATAAGTAAAGGGATGCGCCGCGTCAAGCTGGGCTTCGACTTTTTTCATCAAGTTTCCGGCCTTGCCCGCGCCAAAGGCTTTTTCCAAAATGTTAAAGGCCGTGGCCTCGCCGCCGTTCTCTTTTTTTATCTCGACCAGCTCGCGGAACTCTTCAAAAATCGCCGCGGCCTCGTCTTCGCCCACCGAGCGGATTGTCGTGATTTCTGGAATTATTTTTTCAACGTCGGATTGCGGCAAATGCTTGAACACTTCGGCCGCTTGGTCGCTTCCGATTAAAAGCAAAAACTTGGCCACGCGGCGGTGGACGGAGTCGCCCTGCGCGGCTTTTCCTTGCGCAAAAAAAGGCTGGCCTGCCGCGCCGTCCTCGCGCGGAATTTTTAGAAGGCCGCCCTGCTTTATCGCGTTTGTGGCCGCGTCAAGTTCCTTTGTAAAATCCGTGTTGGCCTGCGTCTGGTAAGCGCGCAAGCGGTAGTCGTTTTTGTTCATAATGAGGAATTTAAGTATACAAAAAAAGCCGCGGTTTTTCAACCGTCGCGCGGCATGCGCTTGCGAAAGATTGCCGGGGCAAGCCCGGCAATGACAGGGCGGCCCGCTATTTTGACAGGGCCTTTTGCGACAAGAAGGCGGCGGTGTCTTCGGCCCAACTGTACTGGCTCATGAACTGGCCGGCGTAGAGCTTTTGGGCGGCCGGGTCGCCGGACAAAAAGTCGTAGTAGTCGCACTTTATGGCCTCGGGGTTTATGCGGAAGCTGTTGTATTCTGCGGTGAAGAAGTTTTGAATCTCCATTTCGCTAAAAATATGCCTTGCGTCTGAAATAAGGGCTCGAAGGCTGGAGCCGTAGCGCGCGGAGTCGGCGTAATCACCGTAAAGCGCGCAAAGCAGTTCCCTTGTGTTGACCGAAGATCCGTTCTTTACGATAAGATAGGCGATTAATTCCAATGTCTTTGAGCGGGAAAATTTGACCGCCTTATTTTCGTGCAAAAGGGTAAAGTTGCCGAAGGTTCTGGCTTCAAACACTTTCTTTTGCCTTTTTAAAAGCGAAAGGTATAACTTTTCTGTATAGCGCTTATAAAGCGAAAGAAAAGCGATTAGAAGCGCCACAACCGAAAAGCTTTCCGCTCCTATATAGCCAAAGGAACGGTAAATTCCAGAAAGCAAGGCCCCCGCTCCCGCCAAAAAGACAATCATAAAAGCGGGCGGAACCAAATGAAAAACGGCGAACATAATGGAAACCGCGCCGAAAAAATGCATGAGGGCAAAGAAAGGACTCTGAAGGCAATGGAAAATGTAAGCGGAGCCGCTCATTCCCCAGACAAAAACGACATAAACCGGAATGTTCTTTATTATCCAAGCTTTTTCACGGCTTACATTCTTAACCGCCCGCGAAAGCAAATGCGAGCACAAAACGTCCGCCGCGCTAATGCATAGAAAAACAAAAAAAAGATTTCTGTCAATGGCAACATTAGGAAATTGAAACCAAATCTTAAATGAAAGGGCAATGTAAATAAAAAGGCACATTAAGCACCAATAGGAATTGCGTCTGCGGTTGGTTTCCGCAAAGTCCGCCAATTCCAGCGGCGAAATATAATAGTATTTATTGTAAAGTTCCTTTAGCTTGTCCATAACTTTTTTTCCTAAAACATTATAGCGCTTAATTCAAATTTGCGTCAATCTTTGGAGTTTTTGGACTTTGTACTGATTTGTTGCTGTTTTTAATTTTTTTTGTACGGTTTTGTTGCTGATTTTTTGCGTTTTTGTACGCTTTTGTCGCTGTTTTGGGCCTTTTTTTGCGCTGATTTGTTGCGGTCGGAATTCTAAAATAACGGCAACCGGCTGGGGAAAAGCCGGAAAAAATTTATTCTTTGGGAGAAAGAAAATGAAAAAGTTTTTAGGCTTGGCCGCAATCATCGCGGCTCTTGGATTCTTGTTCGCCGCCGCCGGCTGTTCCAACGCCAGCGACAGCAACAACGCGGCCCTTTTAGGTTTGTTGAACGGAACGCCCGCGCAGCCGACAACTCCTGCGCAAACTTCAACGCCCGCTCCCGCTCCGACAGAGCTGGAAATTCCGCTCACGCTTGAGGCGATTGAAGACGGCGAAATCACGTTTTCAAACCCCTGGTCTACGTTAAAGTATAAAATGAACGACGGAGAGTTCCAGACTCTTACCGTTAAAATCCAAACTAACGTGCAAGCCAAGCAATCATACGAGCCGACGTACGCGTCAATTCAAGTCAAAGCGGGAGACAAGGTTAGTTTCTTTGCGGACGGCTCAGAGAATGACATAGACAATGGAAAACTTATGATGATACAAGCTCAGAAAGATTGCTATATTTACGGCAACATAATGAGCCTTGTTGATTCTTCGGATTACAAAAGCAAAACAGCGTTGAATGACCGCGCCGCGTTTGCAATGCTGTTTAGAAATAATAAACACATTAAAAACCATTCAGAAAAGAAGCTTGTTCTTCCGGCGACAACAATTACATACGCTTGTTATAGCAGAATGTTCGAAGGTTGCGCGGCCTTGACAAGCACGCCGGATCTTCCGGCGACAACTTTGGCGGAATCTTGTTATAGCGGCATGTTTTCAAGTTGCGAGGCCTTGACAACAGCGCCCGCTCTTCCAGCGACAACATTGGCGCAATCTTGTTATAGCAGCATGTTTCATGGCTGCGCAAATTTGGCGGCAGCGCCGGACCTTCCTGCCACAAGCCTGGCTAAGTCTTGCTATAGCAATATGTTCTACAACTGCGCAAATTTGACGACAGTGCCTGCGCTTCCGTCCGCTACATTATATGAAAAATGCTATGAAAGAATGTTCTATGAATGCAAAAAATTGGAAAAAGCGCCGGATCTTCCCGCAAAAACATTGGTTAAAGAATGTTATTCAGAAATGTTCCGTGGATGCGAGAAACTGAATTATATAAAATGCCTAGCAACAAGCATTGCCGCAAGCGAGGCTACAATATCTTGGCTTTCTAACGTTTCTGCCACAGGAACCTTCGTAAAAGCCAACGGCGTGGATTGGCCTACAGGCAACAGCGGCATTCCCTCTGGCTGGACCGCGCAGACCGCCGCGCCGGAATACAACATTTCCACCTCTGGCATTTCAAACGGAACGGTTACCGCAAGCGTAAATTCAACAAATGCAAGCACAGCAGAAGCGAACGCGACAGTAACTCTTACCGCAAGCCCCGCGACTGGCTACCAACTTTCAAGCATTGCCGTAACAAAGGCAAGCGGCGAAGCGGTAACAACAAGCGGCGACGGCCTTACAAGAACCTTCACTATGCCGGCGGAAAACGTCACTGTAAGCGCGACATTCACACAAATATCATATTCAATTACAAAGCAGACAATGTCACACGGAAGTGTTACAGTTGATACAATTTCAACTTCAAATGCTACAAGCGCCGCTTATAACACACCTGTAATCCTTACAATTAAACCTGACACTGGCTATGAACTCGGCTCAATTTCTGCATCAACTGCTTCAAGCGCCATTACTCTGTCAGGAAGCGGCATTACCAATGGCAGCGCAAGAACATTTTCGATGCCAGCACAAGCGGAATTGCAAACGGAACTGTCACCGCCAAAAACTCAAGCGGCCAGGCCATCACAAGCGCAACTTACGGCCAGACGGTGACCCTTGAAATCGCCGCGGACAAGTATTACGACTACACGGCCGATTCAATTAGCGTGACCGGAGTGAGCAATTTGGGCGGAAGCGGACTTACAAGAAGCTTCAATATGCCTGCGCAAAACGTGACGGTAAGCGCGACATTCTTTACCGGGCCCACAGTCGCGGCGACAGAAGCAAAAGAGCTTGGCGACATCGTGCTGGACAACGGCCTTGTAGTGCGCTACGCCGACAGGGATAAAATGACCGCTTCGCAAAAAAGCGCAGCTGTCGCAATTATTTTTGACGCCGCAAATAAAAAAGGCGTGGGCGTAAAAATTGGAGAAGACAAAAAGTGGTGTTCTGACGGCGCAGGCCTTTACAACACAAATGAATATACAGTAAATACAGACGACGGAGCCGTAAACAAAAGCAACGCGCACCCGCACATGGTTGTCTGGAGCGCAGGCGCATACCCTGCCTTCTGGTTTGCGGAAGTGGAAAACAGGAAGGGCATTTTCAACGACGACAACTGGTATCTTCCCGCCGAAAAAGAGCTGAACACCCTGTACGCAAACCAAGAAACTGTTAACAATTCCTTTGACGCGCTTGGAATAACAACTAAGATTAATGAGCTAAAATGGATGTGGTCTTCAAACGGCTTTGCCATATCATTGGGCGGAAATCCAAATGTCGCTGCTTTTGTAAACGGCTCAAGTGGCGGCGGGGGTGTTGGCAAAACAACAGAGCTCAGAGCTTGCAGCGTCCGTAAATTCTAACTTCTAAACATCGGAGACAGTTTTACCCGGGGCCGTTCGCGGTTCCGGGATTTTTTTTGGGGGCCGTCAGTTTGTTTGCGATTGGGGCTTGGACTCGCCGCTGACGATTTCCTTTACTTGTTCCACAGTCATGTTCAAGGATTTTGCGATAAGCTCAACAGAAACTCCGTTGGCGTAAAAACTTCGCGCGGCTTCAATGGCCTTTTCTTGGCGGCCTTCTTCAATCGCGTCTTCCCTAATATATGTCTTTTCGCGCTCCCATTCCATGTACTGCTTCCTCCACTGCGTGTTGCGCTTGGCGTCGCGCAAGAGCTCCAGCACCCTGCCGGTGAACTTGTCCGAGGCCTTGTTCTCGGTGACCATGCGCAAGAACGCCTTTTGCCTTTCGTCCAAAAGTTTAGCGCAATTCTTGGAAATAAAGAAGTACTTGTAGGCCCTGTCGCCTAATTTTATTTTTGGGTTTTCGGCGCAGAGGTTTTCAAAGGTGTACTTTGCCAGCCCTTCCTTAAAAATGTCGTCAACGCAGATAAAAATGATGTAGGACGTTTTTAGGTCCTTGTACTTTTGGCCGGACTTCAGCAAGTCAACGTCAATCACGCCTTGGTAGTAGCGCGAGCGCTCCGGGAGTTCCTTTGTGTCGGCGGCCTGCACTTCGATGTTGTAGACCTTCAGGCCGTCCGCGTCCTTGGCGTAAACGTCCAGCCTGACGCCTTTGCTGTCAAAGTCGATGTTGATTTCCTCCTCCTGGCTCATCTCAATCCGCTCGATCTTAAATTCCAAAAGGATTTCCAACAGCTCCTTGCAAACGTCGGGATTGTTGCGCATAATTTTATAAAAAATAAAATTATTGGCCAGCGTGGCGTTCTGCCACTTTTCTTCGAGCGTCTGCTTTTTTTTGACTTCGTTCATGCGAACCTCCTTAATAAAAAAAATCGGGAACCGCGACTTTGCGATTCCCTTGCATATACCATAGAAATTTTTTTAAAAAATTTATCTGAACTATTGAAAATTCGCAATGAATTTCCGTGTCTTCGCTCGTTTTAAACTATACATTTGTTTTTATCATCGCTATAATTCATAGTTAAGATGAAAAAAATTCTTGCAGCCGCGCTGTCGCTGGCGTTGGCTCTGCCGATAAACATGGCCGCGCAAAACGGGCATAGCGCCACGAGCGCGATTGTGGACAAGCGCGCGAAGGCCGCCATAAAAGACTGCGTGGACTCGATGACAACGCGCCAAAAGATCGGCGCGCTTTGCGTGATGAACTTTCGCTTTTGGACGGACTCGGCGGAAAGACGGCCGGCCTACAACCCCGCGCTGTCGGTTGAAAACCCAAAGATTTTCGCCGCGCAAAACACAATCAATCCAACGATTTACAAGACAGTGCGCGACTACCACATAGGCTCGGTAATCCTTTTTGGAGAGAACATGACAAACGCCGCCGAAGCCAAGCGCTTCATACGCGACTTGAACAAGGCCGCGCTTGACGGAAACAATTTGCCGCTCTTGTTTTTCGCCGACCAAGAGGGCGGAAACGTGGCGCGCGTCTACGACTTTGCGACGCCGAGCGCGATGGCCATCGGAAAGAGCGGCGACGCGCAAAACGCCTTTTTGTGCGGAAAGGCCAACGGCGAGCTTTTGCTTGACTACGGAATAAACGTGGACTTGGCGCCGGTTTGCGACGTGGCCTCAAATCCGCAAAACCCGGTCATCGGCATAAGAAGCTTTTCAAGCGACCCGCAAGAGGCGGCGGAATTTTCGGCGGCCTTCAGCCAAGGCCTTTTGAGCGCCGGTGTTCTTCCCTGCGCGAAGCATTTTCCCGGCCACGGCGACACTTCGGAAGACTCGCACTTGGACTTGCCGGCAATCCACTCCACGCCCGCCAAGTGGAAAAGGGTCGAGGCAGTTCCGTTTAAAAAGAACATTCAAGACGACATTCCCCTGATAATGACCGCGCACATCCAATGCCCGCGGCTCGACAAGACAAGGCTAAAAAGCTCCAAAGACGGAAAGAGCCTTGCCGCGCCCGCAACGCTTTCAAAAAAAATCCTGACCAAAATTTTACGCGGCTCGCTTGGCTACAAGGGCGCGGTCATAAGCGACGCGATGGACATGGCCGCGATATACCAAAACTGGACGGCCGACCAAAGCTTTGTCCTGGCTGTAAACGCCGGCTGCGACTTGATAATAAATCCGATAAACGTCTACTCAAAGCAGGACGCGGAATTTTTGGAAGACTTTTTTTGCAAGGTCGAAGCCGCCGTCGACGACGGAAGCCTTGAAAAAAAGGCCTTGGACCAGGCCGTCTTCCGCTCGTTGGAACTAAAGCTTAAGGCCGGCTTGGTCGCCGTTCAAGACGGAAAGCTTTGCCCGCTCGCGCAAAAAATAGTTCCGATGGAAAAGGAGCGAAAGCAAAAGGCGATGTTGGACTGCGCGCAAATTCAAACCGCCGCGGCGCGAGCGTCCTTTGTCAACGTCACCGCCCCGGTCCGCGCGCGCGGAAAAAGAGTCGCGGTCTTTGTTCCCTTTGACGACAAAATTGAAGTCCTGCAAAAAACTCTCGCCGCGCGCTCAATCAACGACGCGCAATTCATTTGCTACGAGGAAAGAAAAAGCCCCAGCGCGCAAGACAAGGCGGCCGCCAAAAACGCAGGCCTAATCTTGGTGTTCACGCAGCTTACGGGCGGCGCGGTAAAGGACAAAAAACTTTGGCAGGCCGCCTACCCGGCAAGCCTCGCGCGCGAAATAAAAAAATCGGGCGCCGCAAGCCGGACAATCGGAATCAGCATGAACCTTCCTTACGACAAAAAGATTTTCCAAAAGGAAGACGGCTTTGGCTGGACCGCGCTCTACAACTACACGCAAAGCGGCTACGCCCGCGCCGTCCAAGCGCTGTTTGACTAGGAACGGTCAAGGCTCGTCGCTGACGGGGACCCCACCAAGTTTTTTTTCTGCGTCCCGCCCCTCATGCCTGCGAGTTTCACGAAGCGCTTGGCACGCGAGTTTTGCAAAGCAAAACTCGTCAAACAAAAAATTAGGCTGTCCAATCTTGGACAGCCTAATTTTTTGTTTGGCCCATATGTGAATCGAACACACAACCTGCCGCTTAGGAGGCGGCCGCTCTATCCAGTTGAGCTAATGGACCTAAAATTCAAAAATTGTAATAAACTCCGCGCTTGGCGAAGCCGGCAAAGCCGTCGTCCTTGACCTTTTTGTCAAGGAGCTTTTCGTCGCAATGGCACAAGTAAATTTTTTTCTTCACGTCCGCAGGCAAGCGCTTTAGTTCGGAATAGCTTGCGTGAACCTCGTTCTTGTAAAAGCAAACGTCGTGAAAAATCCACTCTATGTCAAAGTCGCTCAAAATGTTTTCCAACTGCTCGCGGTTGAATTTTGTGTCGCCGGTAAAAAGAATCTTGTCGTCAACGACAACTCCGCAAGAATGAAAAACTTTTCCGCTTGAATTCATCGCGTTGGAATGGGATGTTTCAAAAATCTTAAGGTCGATTCCGCCCTTTCCGCCAATCACGGCATGAAGGTAGCGCCTCTTTCCAACTTTTTCCTTTTGCGGATTAAGCTGAAAAAAGTAGTCGTCAAAACCGGCTGTCTTTCCGTCAAAAGTTTTGCTGTAGCCAAGGCCGCCGCGCAGAGACTCGTTCCACAAAATTTTCTTGTACTTGTCGTCAATCACAACGACAGGCCGCTCTTTTTTGGAATAGTAGCTGGTAAAGGCCACTTCCTCCATTCCGCCAATGTGGTCCGCGTGGGAATGGGTCAAGAAAAAATTCTTTATGTCGGAAATTTGAACGCCGAACTGCGAAATCGCCAAGGGGCACAAAGTTCCGCAATCGATGAGGACATGGTTTTTGCCCTTGATGAAAAGGGCGTTGCTTTGAAAATTTGTCTTTGAAAAGGCGCCGCCGGTTCCAATAAAAAACAAGGAAAGGCCGCCTGAATTTTTAAGCTCAAGTTTTCCTTGAACTTTCGTAATTTTCATAAATTCCTCGAATTTTTATTATATAAAAAAATAAAAAGTTTGTCTAGGAGCGGCGAATCAAATCAATTCGGGAAGCTTGTAAACGTCTTCCACGCCGCGAACCAGAACGCCGCCCATTCCAAGCTCCAAGGCCGGCGCCAAGTCCAAGTCGTAGCGGTCGCCCACGCTTATTATTTTGTCAAAGGGAACGCCGGCCTCCTTTGTCGCGCGCTCAAAGGGCTCCTTGGCCGGCTTTGAAAGGTTGCAAGTGTCAAGGCCCACCAAAACTTCTATTAAATCCGCCACGCCCAGCGCGTCCAAAGTTTTTTGCGCGGGCAAAAGCGGATTGTTGGTCACGCAAAGCAATTTGTAGCGGCGGCCAAGCGCGGCCAGGGCTTCTTGCAATTTTTTGTCAGGCCCCAAAAAGTCGGCTGGCTCTATAAGCTCGCGCCGCCACTGGACGCTTTGCTCTATGCTCACGCCAAAAGAGCGCAAGGTGTTTGAAAGCGAAACTTTTTTTCCGCCGTTTTCCGCCGCGTATTTTTTGCGGTAGTCGGCCACCATCTTGCGCGCATCTTCGTTTGTGATACCGCGAATGAAAGCGAAGCGGCGCACTTGGCAGTCAACCTGCTCAAAGGCGTAGGCCGCGTTTGTGTAGAGGGTGGAATCTATGTCAAAGATTATCGCCTTTATGTCGGATGGAACGTTGTAAAAGCGCGGATAGTTTGCCGGGTCGCGCCCGACAATGACAGGCTCGCCCGACACGGAACTGTCGCAAGCCTGAGAAGCGCCGCCCAACTGAGACTGGCCGCCAATGCGGACAATTTTAGAGGCGGCTTCCTCAAGGCTGGAATAGGTTCCAAGCCTAAAAAAGGCGGCCGCCGCGTCGCCCAAAAGTTCCGCGTCGGGGATTTGGGCCGTCGTTATGGTCGCGCCAACAGCGGCTTCCTTGGCCAAAAGCAATTCCTTGTCGCGAGCCTGGCCTCCTGTCACGACCACCCTGCCCCCAAACGGAACGCCGTTTGCGGCGGCCGCCTCCTTTAGGGCGTTGAAAGCCTTTTTAAAATTGTCCAACTTTTCCTGCCGGCTGGAACCTGGATCGGAAATCAAGTACGAGACGTTCCAAAAACCCTTGGCCGGCGACGGCATGACTCTAAGGCCCGGCGCCTCAAAAAATTTTGGGGAACACAAGTTCAGACCTTCGCTGGAACCGGCCCGGTCGCAAAGGCGGCCCGGGAAAAGCGTGGCCGTTCCGACAAGAGCGGCGATAAAATCCGGCCCCGCGTCAAAGACTGGAACGCCGCTTGGAAGGCCAATAGACGCCGCGTTGTTTTTTATCCAGCCGCAAAGCCATTGGGTTGAAGTGTAAAGGCGCGGGCTTTTTTGCCACGCGTCGGGAAAAAGTTTTTTAAATGCGGCAAGGCGCGGCTCGTAGATTTTTTTTTGCGCGTCGGGAATGTCGATTTTGGAAAAAAGATTGTCGGGTCGAGCCCGACAATGACAGGGGGCGGCGCCTTTTTGGTCTTGCGACCGATTATCGTCGGCGGCTCCAGTTTTGGGCTTGCCGTCAGTCTCGGGGCCCGCGTTCTCGGTCTTGCAAACGCTCTCGGTTGCGGCCGACCACATCAGGGTCGTTCCGTCGGCGGCGACGATTGTGGGGCCGTTCCCGGAAACGGAGACGGCGGCGCAGGCAGCGAGCGAGGGGCTTGGAAAAAGTTCGCGCAAGGCGGCGACCCAAGCGGCCGCCCCGTTTTTAGGCTTGCCATCAATTATGGCCCAATACTCTATTCTTTTAAAATCAAAAACTTCCCCCGCCGCGCTTACAAAGGCGGCCTTGAGGGAAGTCGTTCCTATGTCAACGGCAAGAACAAGCGCGCCGCTTGAAGGCGCGCGGTCCGCGTCATTGCTCGTCATCGTCGCTTACGCTTGCGTCCTGCTTGACGAGTTTTTCTATGATGTTGCGGTTGTCCAAAAGGTCGCTAAGCGACTGGTTGTGGTGCACGCGAGTGATTACGTTTGCGAACAAGCCGCTTACGTTGGTGTTGATGTACCACTCCTTGTCTTTGAGCGCCTCGTGGTAAACGGCGTTGGTTCCGATGACGCGGTAGAAAAGTCCCTTGTGGTAGGCTTCGTCAAAAAGTTCGATCGCGTTTCCTGTAAAGAACGGAAGCGAAATCGCCGCGATCACTTTTGTGGCGCCCTGTTCTTTTAGGAACTGCATGGCTTTGAGAAGCGTTCCGCCTGTGCCAAGCATGTCGTCGGCAAGGAAGGCAACCTTTCCGCTTACGTCGCCCAAAAGCTTTATGGCCTTGATGTTTGTGGAATGAGCGTCCTGCGTTACGATTGAATAGTCGCGTTCCTTATAAATCATCGCAAGCGGAAGCTTAAGGCCCGAAGCGTAGAATTTGTTTCTGTCAATCGCGCCTGTGTCGGGAGACACGACGACCAAGTCCTCGGTCTTTCCAGTAAGGTCCACGATTTTTGCAAGCTCGCGGATTATTTGGTATGAGGCGTGCAAGTTTTCCAAAGAGATCGTGCCAAAGGCGTTGATGATTTCGCGCGAGTGGATGTCAAGCGTGATGATTCTCTTTACGCCGAGCAATTCGTAGATGTGGCCCAACATGCTGGCCGTAAGGCCTTCGCGGCCCTTCTTTTTGTGCTGGCGGCTGTAAGGATAGGCGGGAACAACAATCGTGATGTTGGCGGCGCCGGCCTGGCGCACGCAGTCAATCGTGACCAAAAGCGACATGACATGGTCGTTGACAGAAAGCGAAAGCTTGTTCTTTCCGTCGTTGAGCGAAAGGACTTCATGGTTCTCAACGTCCTGAAAAATGTAAACGTCCTTTCCGCGAACACATTCCAAAAGTTCTGTCTTGAATTCGCCGTTCATAAAATAGGTGAAGCGAGCCTTGACCTTGAAAACCGGCGGCCTGTACTTGTCGGTCGCGCCCTTCATGCAAATGTCTGACGTGTTGATGTCGCTGCCAAAATTGATTTGCTTGATGAGTTCAGTTTTGTCAAGCTGGTAGCGTTTTGAAATGACATCGTTCTTCAATGTGAAGCGATGCTTGTACATGTGGCGCAGGTGAGTTATGACTTCATCGGCAAAAACTTCCCCGCCCGGGCAGGCTACAATCGCAAGGTTTGTAGGTTCGGAATACGGCATTTTTTTCCTCTGTTTGTCCGCAAAGCCATGCTCCTGGCATCTGGTCATCGCGGCGAATTCTGTCGGAATTGATACTAGCGCAAAGAGCCTTT
>ONET01000047.1 GCA_900316905.1 uncultured Treponema sp. | reverse complement strand
ACGAAATAATTTCCGGCTTGCGCGTCGCGGATTCCGACGACGACGTTGAGGAAGATTGGCCTGTGGACGTGGCCTTGCATATAAAGACCGGCCAGCGCGTCCAAATTTCATACACGACCTTCTTGCGCGCCGTCGTCGCGCCCGGAACCGAGCTTGACGTGACTTATTCCGGCGACGACAAGAGCCTTTTGCTTGACGGCGAAGTTCCGATAAGAAGCGGCGAGATTGTTTACTTAAATTCCAGCTTCTACATAAAAGAGGGCAAAATTCACTTTAACGACGACGACGAAAGCTTTGACCCCAAAATTTCCATCGTGGCGGAATGCAAGGCCCGCGACTCCGCATCGGAGCCTGTGACCATCAGGATGGAAGTTGAAAACCAGCATCTAAGCCAACTGCGGCCCCGCTTTAGCGCTAGCCCCGCCAAATCGGAGCGCGAAATCATGGAAATTTTGGGCTCAATAATGACCGGAAACGACAATTCCGCGGCGGCTTTGGCCCTGGCCACTGGCGATTACGCAATTCAAACTGTCTTTATAAGAAGATTGGAAAACGCATTGCGTGATTTCTTTAAATTTGATATATTCTCTGTAAGGACAATGGTTGTCCAGAACGCCGTAAAGCAGAGCGTAAGCCGGGATTCTTCGGCTTCGGGCAATATGGCCGGTAACTATTTGGACGGTACGACTGTTTATATTGGTAAGTACTTTGGAGATTCGTTGTTTGCGGACGCCATGCTGCGCGTTGACTTTGACAAGAACCGCGTGAATGACAAGTTCACTTATGACGGAATTTCATTTAGGCCTGAGTTGGGATTTGAATTGGCCGCGCCCTTCGCCAAAATAAGATGGAGCGTGGCGCCTGATTTGGAAAGTATTCTCAATATGAAGATAGTTGAGAACACGGCCCTTACTTTGTCCTGGAAGTTTAATTTTTAAAAACTTGGAGTAAAAAAATTATGATTAGCTGGCGAAAATTTTTTGTTGCCTTTCTTCTATTATTAACTGTTTTTTCAGCGGCCTCGTTTTCCCAAGAGGACGACGATTGGTACATGGACAGGCCCATAACAAAAATCACTTTCAAGGGCTTGAAAAGCGTAAGAAATTCCGACCTTTCCGGCCTTACTTCAAGCTACATCGGACAAAAATTCCAGGACTGCTTTTACGATTTGCTGAACCGCTTGGAAGCCTTGAGCTACTTTGAGGAAATCTCTCCGGGCGCTCTCCACGACTCCGGTTCCGGCGTGATTCTTGTGATAACCGTAAAAGAAAAGCCCGTCATCGCGTCGATAAAATTCAAGGGCAACAAAAAGGTGCGCAATCCGCCCCTGCGCGAGGCCTTGTCGATAAAGATCGGCGACGTTTATTCGGACGCGGACGCTTTGGTTGACGAGCGCGCGCTTAGAAACGTTTACTTGGACAAGGGCTTTTCGTCGGTGAAAATTTCGCACGTCGCCGACGTGACTCCGGCCGGAATCGCCGTCACCTTTTACATCAGCGAAGGAAATTCAATTTCTGTCGTCGGCGTGAACTTTGAGGGCAACGCGGCTTTTTCTTCTAAAAAACTTAAAAAGCAAACCAAGATGAAAACCGTGAACGTTTTCAACAAGGGCGCCTTTAAGGAAAGCCAGCTTGAGGTTGACAGACAGGCCATTTCAAAATTTTACATGGACAGGGGCTACCTTGACTTCCATATTCTTGACGTAACCCGCGACGTTGTCCACAACGAAAAAAAAGACCGCGACGAGATGACCATCACATACTTTGTGTATGAAGGCTCGATTTACACTTTTGACGGAATGTCCATCACCGGAAACCGCGTCTTTTCGGACGAGCGCCTCAATTCCCTTGTGACGCTAAAAAAAGGCGACGTCTTCAACGCGACCCAATTCCAGTCTTCGATGATGGCCATAAGCGACTTGTACTACGAAAACGGATACACCGAAAACTCCTTCCAGCCTGCGGAAAACCGCGACGCTGGCGAGCGCAAGGTTTCGTACACGCTGACCATAACGGAGCGCGACCGCAGCCATGTTGAAAAAATCATTGTCCGCGGAAACGAAAAGACCAAGGATTTTGTAATCACCCGCGAGCTTCCGATAGAAAGCGGCGACGTTTTTTCCAAGGCAAAAATCACAAACGGCCTTCGAAACTTGTTCAACTTGCAGTATTTCTCAAACGTCGTTCCAAGCGTTGAGCCGGGCAGCGACGCCAATTTGGTTGACTTGGTCGTCACCGTCGAAGAGCAGCAAACCAACTCGATTGAATTTGGCATCACCTTTTCGGGCGTGAAGAATTCCACCGACTTGCCGTTCTCGCTTTTCGCCAAGTGGTCAAACTCAAACCTCTTTGGACTTGGAAAAACCGTTTCATTGGGAACAACCTTGTCCACCAACGAGCAGTCAATCAACATGGGCTACTCGCAGCATTGGATTTGGGATTTGCCCATTGAATGGACTGAGAACATTTCTTTTTCCCACGCAAAGGCAAACGCCTTGCGCCTTTACTGGTCTCCCGCCGGCGTGGCCGACCAAAACAATTACTATATGCAATACCAGCGTTGGCAAGTCAGCGCGGAACATTCTTTGGCCCGCCGCTGGAACCCCAACTGGGCCATACTTACGCTTGCGGGCGGCTTGACCACCGCCGTAAGCAATTACATTTACGACTCCAGCATTTACACGCCGGTTGACATCGGAATAAGCCGCTACGCCAACAAATGGGGCTTTACAAATTCAATTTGGACAAAGTGGTCTATGGACGGACGCGACATCAACTTTGATCCTACCAAGGGCTGGTTTGTCAGCGAGCGCGTCGCTTGGTTCGGCTTGCTTCCGGTTGAGACGGACTTTTACTTTAGGAGCGACACAAAGCTTGAAGGCTACGCCACTTTGCTTGACATTCCCTTTTCCGAAAAGTGGGGGCTTAAGTTGATCTTCGCGTCCTTGGCCACGCTTTCGTTCCAAGCGCCGGCGCCGGGATCGTCGGTCAGCGACAACAACAAGCTTTACATCGACGGAATGTTCAACGGCCGCGGCTGGACTGAAATTTACAGCAACGTCAAGGGCAAGGCTTTGTTCAGCCAAAGCTTGGAGCTTCGCTTGCCCGTCGTTCCTAGAATGTTGGCCTTGGACGCTTTCTTTGACGCGGCCATCGTAAAGCAGGACTTGGGAACGATGCTCACAAGCTCGGGAATCGGCGACTTTTACTTTAGCTTTGGCCCGGACATCCGCATCTTGATGCCGCAGTTCCCCTTGCGCCTTTTGCTTGCCAACTGCTTTAGAATTCAAGACGGAACCTTCAAGTGGGGCGACAGGTGGAAGTTTGTCCTGTCGTTCAACCTTGTCAATAAATAGTCTTTGCGATATACTAGCGGAACTAATATAGGAGATTATACAATGAACTTTCTTGCAAAAAAATCACTTGCTTTCGCGATTTCTCTTTGCGCGGCGGGCCTTTTGTTCGCCCAGCAGCACATAACCAATTTTGGAGTTGTTGACACGACAAAAGTATACGAGCAGTTTTTTAGGAATTCTTCGGCGGTAAAGTCTTACGAAGAAAAACGCGCCGCCTTCCAAGAGGAAATCAGCCGCCGCGCCGACGAAATCCGCGACTTGCAGACAAAGCTTCAGGAAGCGCAGGACTTGGGAATGGATTCCGACGTCAAGAAATTCCAAGATTCCATCAGAATAAAGTCCTCCAACTTAAAGAACTACACTCAGCAAAAAAACGCCGAGCTCAACAACATCAAGAACAACCTTTCCAACAACAATGAATTTTACAAGAACCTCAACCGGACGATAAAAAAGGTCGCCGAAAACGAAGGCCTTTCAATGGTCATCAACTTGCAGCAAAGCAACGCGATTTTGTGGTACAGTCCGGCCGTTGACATAACCGACAAAGTGATTGAATCATTGGAACAGCAGTAATGGCGGAACTTACTCCGTTAATGGAGCAATACAACAAGTTAAAAAACGAACACAAAGACGAAGTCCTTTTGTTTCGCCTCGGAGATTTCTATGAAATGTTCGACAGCGACGCAAAGGAAGTTTCGCGCTTGTTGAACTTGACGCTTACCCATAGGGGCGACAGTCCCATGTGCGGAATCCCTTACCATGCCGCCAAGGTTTACATCGCCCGCCTTTTGAGGCTTGGAAAAAAACTTGCGATTGCCGAGCAAATCGGAGAAATTAGTCCTGGCGGCGGCCTTACCGAGCGAAAAGTCATTGAGGTCATCACTCCCGGAACAGTGGTCGACGACGATTACTTGGAGCGGGGCAGCAACAATTTTTTGGCCGCGCTTTCAGTCACAAAAGGCAAGGCGGGCTTCGCTTTCATAGACGTAAGCACTTCCGAGTTCTTGGCCACTTCTTGGCCTGCCTCAAAAATGGCGGATTTTTTTTCAAAGGAATTGGGCCGCGCAAGCCCCCGCGAGCTTTTGCTGCCGCAGACTCTTAAGGAAAATCCTGTCGTGAAGGACGCGCTCCTTGCGTATCCTTCCATGCTTGTTTCCTTTTATCCGGACTGGCATTTTTCGTCGCAAACTTCCTACGAACGCCTGACGCGCCAGTTCAAGACAAAAAATCTTTCGGCCTTTTCGCTTGACGAGTCCAGCCCCCAAGTCGCGCCGGCCGGCTTTTTGCTTGAATACCTTGACAAGACGACAGGCTCTTCGTTGGAGCATATATCTGGAATAAAGACCTATCAAGACAGCGACTATGTTTTGATTGACGACTCTTCCGCCCGCAATTTGGAAATTTTGCGCAATTTGCGCGACGGAAGCTCCAAATACACTTTGTTGGAATGTGTCAACTACACTCTTACCGCCATGGGAAACCGCTCTGTTAGGCAGTGGCTAAGCTTTCCGCTGGTGGACGCAAAAAAAATCGCCGCGCGCCAAAGCCATGTCCAATTTTTTTTCCAAGACGAAAATTTGCTTCAGCGCGTTCGCGAGATTTTGGCCGGCATTTTGGACATCGAGCGCTTGGCCGGCCGAATAGCGATGAAAAAGGCGCACGCCAAGGACTTGGTCGCCTTGGCCCAAAGCCTTGGCGCTTGGCTAAGAATCCAAGCCGAGCTTTCTTCCCATGATTTTGGAAGCCTTGACGAAAGCGGCGCCCGCTTTGTCATAGACTTGATTGGCCGCGCGATATGCGACGACCCGGCCACTTCGCTTACCGAGGGGCGCTTGATCAGGTCTGGCTATTCGGCGGAACTTGACCATTTTAGGGAAGTGCGCGACAACTTTGGAAAAATATTGGACGAGTATCTGGCTGAAGAAATAGAAAAGACCGGAATCCAAAACTTAAAGATAAAGAACAACAACGCGAGCGGCTATTTTTTTGAAGTCACGCGCGGCCAAGTCGAAAAGGTTCCCGCCCATTTTATGATGCGCCGCTCATTGACCAACGCCGACCGCTTTACCACGCAAAAATTGCAGGAGCTTGAGCGAGAGCTTAATTCCGCTTCGTCAAACATAATCGAAACCGAGCGCGACTTGTTCCTTGCCGTCCGCGAAAGCCTAGAGCCTTATGTTCCATACTTGATGAGCGCGGCTCATTCCATCGCTTACACCGACGTTGCTTCTTCCTTTGCCTACGCCGCGCGCTTGCATCGTTGGGCAATGCCTGTAGTTGACGAAAGCCTTGACTTTTTTGTAAAGGACGGCCGCCATCCTGTCGTCGAGGCGCATTTGCCTTCCGGCGAATTTGTTCCTAACGACTTGAGCGTCACGGCAAAAGCGGAGCCGGCCTTTTTGCTCATCACCGGCCCCAATATGGCAGGAAAGTCTACATACTTGCGCCAAAACGCCTTGATAGCCTTGCTCGCGCAAACAGGCAGCTTTGTTCCGGCCGCAAGCGCGAAAATAGGAGTCGTTGACAAAATATTTTGCCGCGTAGGCGCCAGCGACAACCTCGCTCGCGGCGAGTCGACTTTTTTGGTCGAGATGGCCGAAACTTCCCGCATTTTGCGCGGCGCCAGCGAAAGAAGCCTTGTGATTATGGACGAAGTGGGGCGGGGCACATCCACCGAAGACGGTCTTTCAATCGCCTGGGCCGTAAGCGAATATCTTTTGAACAACCTAAAATGCCGCTCGCTTTTTGCCACCCACTACCATGAGCTTTCGCGCTTGGAGCACCCGGCGATTAAGCCCATGTGCATGGATGTGCGCGAGACCGAAGGCAATGTCATTTTCTTAAGGAAGATAAAGGAAGGCGCGAGCGAAAACTCTTACGGAATACATGTCGCGCGCTTGGCCGGCCTTCCTCAAAGCGTAATCGACAGGGCGGGCGAAATCCTGCGCCACTTGCAGACGCTTGCCGGAGAAAAGCCCTTGCTCGCGCAAAACGTTCCGGCCGCGCAAGAGATGCCCGCCCAGCAAGACGCGCTTTTGGCGCCGGGCTTATTTAGCGACGAAGAAATAGTTCTTGACGAGATTCTTAGCGCCGACATCGACAACCTTACGCCGATGGCCGCCTTGCAGCTTATAAGCCGCTGGAAAAAATCTTTGAGCGGCCGCTAGTTTTGGTCTGGAAAACTCATTGAGCGGACTACGAAGAGTCGGCTGTTCGCGCGAGCTTTGTTGCGAGCGCGAATGTTGCCGTTTATGCGGCTAACAAGCGTTTTTAGTCTTTCGTTCAGTTTTGTTGCCGCTGCTCTGCTTCGCTAGCTCGGAAGTATTGGGGGCCGTCGTAGTCTGAAAGCGGCGGCTCGTTTTTGGCCATCTTTTCCTCGGCCAATATGAACAAGCTTTCAAAATTTGAAACGCGGCCTTTTGCGGCTATTAATTTTTTTTGCGCAAGCAAATTGTTTTCTTTGCAAGCGTCTATGAAAGCGTTCGCTTCAAGGCCGCATGCAAAGATTGCGTCGCATGGAGCCGCCGCGAGCTTTTCGGCAAAGACGCGCAAATCCCAATCGTCGCAGGGAATGATTTCCTTTCCGTTGTGAAAGGCCTTTGCGTAAAATTTTTCTTTATGCGCGTCGATTACCGGGACTACGACGGCCGGCAAGTCCATGAAAGGCTGTGAAAAATAATCCAAGCTGTTTATTCCGTAAAGGGGAATCTTTGAGCGGCCGCCCGCCTTTTGGTCTTGAGCGCAATTTTGGTCTCCGCCCGCCTTTTGGTCCGCCTTGCCTTTTCCGCCAAAAAGCTCGATGGCCTTTAGCGCCGCAAAAGCCAGGCGCAAGCCTGTAAAGGAGCCAGGCCCTTGGCACAGCGCCGTGTAGCCCAAGTCAGCTGGCTCAAGTTCCGCCTGTTTTAGAACAAAGTCAATTGAAGGCAAAAGTTTTTCGCTTTGCCTCATTCCGATGTCCAATACAAGGCTTGCTATTTTGTCGTCGTTTTTTGCCGCTATTTGAATGCATGAAATCGATGTGTCCAAGGCCAGCGCTTTCATTTTTCCTCCCCAAAATTTTCGTAGGGCCAGTTTTCAACAAAGACGTCGCGCTCGCTGTCCGCTGACTTTGAGACTTCAAGGCTAATGACTATCGTTTTCTTGGGAAGCTCGTCCATAATCTTTTCGCTCCATTCAATCAAGCAAACGCCGTCGCCGTAAATCATGTCGTCCGCGCCCAAATTGGCAAAGTCGTCCGCTCCTTGCAAGCGGTAAACGTCAAAGTGATAGAGCGGCATTTTTCCCTGGTATTCCGAAATCAAGCAGAAAGTGGGGCTTGTGATTGTGTCTTGGATTTCCAAGGCAAGGGCGATTCCTTTTGTGATTGTGGTTTTTCCCGCCGCCAAGGAGCCTTGGAGCGCCACGACATCGCCTTTTTTTAGAAAGGAACCGAGCCGCTTTCCCAAGGCAATCGTCTCTTCGGCGCTTTTAGTGTGAAATTTCATATCGGAAGCGTTCCGGCGTTGTCGTTTTCGTTTATAAATTCGCGCAGAGCCTTTATTATCGGAAGCGCCGGATAATTGGGCTGTGTCAAGAGTTCGACGTTTATTTCTTTGTTTCCGAGCGGCCCGGTTTCTATGCTGAATTCAATGTTTGAATCAACAATTTCAGTCGGGAGCTTTAGCTTTGCCAGCGCCCGATAGCGCCTTATGTAATAAATCGCTCCAGGCTCGCGCTCGACATTATTCAATTCCAGTACAGTCATAAGCTCTGCAAATATCCATAAATTATAGCGTTTTTCGCGCTAAAAGTCTAGTATTTATATACAAAAGCAAAAATGTCGTTTTTGCTTTCGGGCGGAATTTCGATGAACGAAATGTGAAGCGAAAACACTTCCGTTTCGTTGTTCTTTTGCGCGCTCACAATCAAGCCTATCGCCTCAAATTCCGGCTTGTCGGGAAGCGAAATTCTTATCCAAAGCTTTTGGTCGCGCTTTATCGGAAGCTTGGTCTGTATCATGCAGCCGCCGGCGCTGATGTCGGCAAGCTTTCCTTCGTATTTGTTTTCCTTGGGCGTGTATGAAACTTCGCCGCGCTTTCCCGTCTTTTCCTCTACCGCGCTAAAGGCGCATTGGTTTCCTACGTTCACGCGCTTGTACTGGCGGCGGTTTTGCATGCTGACGGCGCTGGAATGGCGGATGACCATTTCGCCGTTTCCGCCGCTTCCGTGCTGGAAGCGAATCACACGTGTGGAAAGAACGTAAAGGATGTCGCGCTTGGACATGAATGTCATGACGATTTTGTCAAGCGGCTTTGGCTGAAATTCTGTTCCTTCAAAATTTGGCGGCATTTCAAGCGTCATGCTGTCTTGGTCGTTCTTTACAATCTTAAATTTGTACACGCGGCCGCCGCTTGCCGGCAAAGACAAGCTTTGTCCTTCGGGAATGTTGTGGCTTGACGGAATGTTTTTCAGCGAATTTGAAATTTTTTCCAAGCGCGTTCTGAGCATGAACAGCTCGTTGATGTCGCTTTCGGCTCCCTTTTGGCGCAGGCGCAAAAATTCATCGCGGAAAAGGCCGTTGATGTATTCGTCGTCGTTCCAAAGATAGAAAATGTTTCTTGCCTTTTGCTTAAGGCAAATGTTAAGAAGCAAGAGCGCCTCTTGGCGGGTCAATGAAATCTTTTTTGCCAAGGCCTGAATGTCTTTTATTGTCGTGGGCCTGTTCTTTTGCGCCTCGATGTATTCCGGCGACTCCTTGCGCTTTTGCCATATTCTCCACAAAAGCCAAAGCAAAAAAACAACGCCCAAGCCAATCAAGGCCGCGGCCATCACAGTGTAGGGTAGGGCTGTCTGTCGCGCCGCCAAAGGCGAGCCTGTCGCTCCGTTCATCAAAAACTCCTCACCGCGTCGGAAAGAGACGACAAGCGCGGGCTTATCTCGTATTCGGCAAGGTCGCCAAGGGTCACGGTGTCGCCGCTGGCAAGCGCTTGGTTGAGGTCGTTGAAAATCGGCATGAAGTCTTCAAAAAAGGCGCTCAAATTCTTTCCGTCAACTTTTATCGCGCCAAATCTTTCGGGGAACAAAGTTGAAAGCGCTATGATGTGGCAAAAATTGTCCACGGTGTCGGCCAGCCTGGCTATCGAAGCCTTTGCCTTTGAGTCGCCGCCGCTTTGCAGCTGGACGGGAATTTGCTTTAGAAGCTCGACGGTGTCCTTGATTTCCGTGGCCGCGCTTTTAAAAGCGTCCGCGACCGAGTCCTCGGACACGACGGAAAGGTCGATTCTTTTTACGCTTTCAATGCCGTTCTTGGCGGCTTGGTCAAAGTCTTCGGCGGGGATTTGCTTTCCGTCGATTGTGATTCCGATTGTGGCGCAGCGGTTTTGCGCGGCCGTTTGCTCAAACGAGCGCAAGACGTCGCCGACCGTTTTTTCGCCTTCCAGAGTTATGTCAAGCTTTTGTCCGTTTATATAAAATTCCATCTTTTGTTCCTCAATATATTATCGGCAAATTTTGTCTTAATCTCTAATTATTGTTTCGTTGATTTTGCCGCGTGAAATTTGATATTCCTTCCTGCTGTCGTTCCAGCGACTGCAAGGTTCCTTCCATCTGGCCGTATTTCGCGCGAAGCTCGGCCTCTTTGTCGTCAAGCTGGCTTTCCAAACGGGCGATTTTCTTTTGCGTGGAATCGATTTGCCTGTTAAGGATGCTGTCCTTGTTTGCCAAGATTCCGCCGGTCTGAACGTAGCTTGTAAGCTGCTTGTCTATCAAGTATCCGATGCCGGAATCGACTATCAAGTCGCCGTCGGAATCGTAGCCGAAAATTTTCTTTATGTCCTCAAGGTTGTTCTTTAAATGCTCGTCCAGCTTTTTTTCGTCGATTTCCAAGTAGCCGCGCATTTTTCCGGGATTGTAGCCCGAATAGTTTGTGGCGTTGGTCGAGATTCCGATTTGGTTGAGCATCGTCACTTCCGCGCTTTCCGAAAATTTGTACTGCGCGGCGATTATTCTTTGCATCGAGCCTTTGGCGCTTGAAAGGCTAAAGTCGTTGAAAAAAAGCCCCAGCTTTTTTTGGTAGGCTTCCCTTTCGTCGCCGCTAAGGTAGTCCAGCTCGTCCACAATCTCGGGCTTGTTTTGGCTAAGCACGTTTATTTCGGCCACGGCCTGGTTGTATTTTCCCACAAATTGAATCAGCGCGTCTTTCGCGCTTTCCGTGTCGGGCTTGATTGTGATTGTGGCCGGGCGCTCCGTCTTGTCGGCAAGGTGCAGCGTGACTCCGGGAACAACGTCGTCTATGTCGTTTTCGGGGCGGTTTATCGTGATGCCTTCGTATTTTATCACCGCGTCTCCCGCCTCGCTTACAGGGTGAACAGCCTCAAAGCCCGCGTTCTTTTTTGCGTCAAAGGCGGTCATCGTTCCAGCAAGAAGCTCTATTCCCGTGTTGCGGTTTTTTATGGACAGGGCGGCGAGGCCGGGGTGTTTTTTTGCGTCTATCGTTATTTTGACTTCCGCGCCTTGGCCCTTGTCGTCAAATTCCCAAGCCTCCTTGGGAATCTCTATCTCGCTTTCCTCGCCGTCGGCGGAACGCGCGTATAAAACTGAATTGTCGCGGACAATCTCCAGCGGCTCCTTGGGCGCAAATGAATCCACGATGCCAGTCTCGCTGGGCTTGTTGATGACGGTGACTCCGCCAAAGCTCACGCTTCCCGCGTCGGGAATGTCGGGCTTGTCAAAGCCTTGGTTGATGGCTTCCGTTATGTCCGCGACTTCCCTTGCCCGCAAAGTGAATTCCACGCGCGTGTTCCCGTTAGCCGCCGCCTTTGCCGGAATCTTTATGACAACGCCGCCCCTTGGACTTACCACAAGGCCTTGCTTTTCTATCTTAACCGCGTTCTTGGAAAGCTCGGGAAGCCCTTCCTGCTCGTTTTGTGAAAGCTCGTCGGCGGCGGGGGAGGATAGCTCCGAGGCGCGGTTTCCAAAGGAGGCCTCCGAGGTCGCCGTCTTTCTGATTATTTCTTTTTTTTCCGCCCAGTCAAGAGCGGCGCCTTCAAAAAGCAGGCGCTTGTCCGCGCCGGTTTTTAGTGATTCTATCAATAAGGCTTTCTTGCCCTTGTTCACTCCGATTAAAGAGGCTTTTACCGCGCCTGTTCCGCGCTTGTTGAGGGATGTTGTGAAGTCTTCTATTTTTCCGCCCCGCCACTTGAACGAGACTGTCTTGTCGCCGGTTTTAAATGTGTAAGTTCCTTCTGGAACTTCCTCGCCCTTTTCTATTTCTTTGCTTAAAAGGCGGTCGCTGGTTGCGGGCGTAACAACGTCAACCTTGAATGTTTCATAAGCCGCGTCCCGCCCGGCGCTGGCTGTTATAGCGTATTCTTCGCTCGATGAGGCTAATTTGTTGTTGAATGGGTTGTCATACGAGTAGAGGCTTTTGACGCTGTCACGCAAAGACGACATCTTTTGGTTGACGTCGCGCCAAGCGCTCTGTTGCGTCTTGTAATTTTCGAGCGTATCCTGCTCCCTTGTAAGCGGGATGCGTTCTACTTTCATCAAACCTTCTACGAGGTCATTGGTTTTATACTTGTCGCTGACACCCGGTATGCCGATTCCTGCCATACAAACCCCGTCGACGGTCGCATGAGAGTTTTTAAATCATTTGGTCAAACAAAAGACCCATGGTCTTTCGCATGTTGATTTTTATTCTCTGCATGTCCTCGGACGGTATTTCCTTAAGCACTTTGTTGGTGCTGGGGTCAACCACCCTGATTATAACGCTGTTCAACTCTTTGTTGACAGAGAATTGAAGCCTGCGTCCCATAACTTGATCCGACAGCTGTTGGAGCTGCTGGACGTCAGCTTTGGTCTGGGCCATGTTCGCTTCAATGCTTTGAACGACGCTGGCGCCGTCCGCGATATTGAGCGTTTGTTCTACACTTCCTGTACCTGCGGTTGTAGGAACGGAATTGTAGCGCATTTGGCCATCCATTGCCAAAGACTGCCCTATGCTACTGATCGTATTCATAGGCGTTCCTCCTGAAAAATTAGGAAGAGGGAAGGGGCGCGCCTTCCCTTTTCCACGCATTTGTCAAAAAGATGACATCCAGAAATCTCTTAAACAAATGCGGTTTGACTATCTCAACAATCCAAGAACGTTCTGAGACTGTGAGTTGGCCTGAGCGAGCATAGCGGTACCAGCTTGTGTGAGAATCTGGTTCTTCGTATACTCAACCATTTCAGAAGCCATGTCGGTGTCGCGGATGCGGCTCTCGGCGGCCTGAAGGTTTTCGGCGGCAACTTGAACGCCGTTAGAGGCCATCTCAAAGCGATTCTGGTAAGCGCCCAAATCCGCGCGCTGCTTAGAAACAGTTGTAAGCGCGGCGTCCACTGTACCAATCGCCATGTTGGCGCTTTCCGGCGTAGAAATGCTGACCTGCTCGTCTGTGCCCTGTGTTCCCTTGAGTCCAAGGGCCTGGGCTGTCATAGTGCCAATGTATACTCTCGCGTTCTGGTCCATGTTGGCGCCAATCTGGAACTGCATTACTCTCTCAGAGTTGGCGGCGAAGCCTCCAGTGAGAATGTTCATGCCGTTGAACTGAGCTTGGCTGGCGATGCGGTCAACTTCAGAAACAAGCTGAGAAACCTCTACCTGAATCTGCATGCGGTCTTCGTCGGAATAGATTCCGTTGGCAGACTGCACTGAAAGTTCGCGGATGCGCTGAAGGATGTCTGTAGTTTCCTGCAAGTATCCCTCTGTGGCCTGAATGAAAGAAACACCATTCTGGATGTTTCTGTTGGCCTGGTTCAATCCGCGGACCTGGCTGCGCATCTTTTCAGATACGGCCAATCCTGAAGCGTCGTCGCCGGCGCGGTTGATTCTTTCGCCAGAGCTGAGTTTTTCAATGTTGCCCATGATGGCGTCATTTGACATGCCAAGTGTGCGATCAGCATACAAAGCGCTCATGTTGTGGTTAATGATCATGTTAAGCCCTCCATGTGTTAAACTGCTCCACTTCTTGCAGAGCGTCCTGTCCGCGCGAGCGATGCCGGTTTATGCGCCCCCGGCACGTTTCAACCTCATTGCGGAAGGAAGAAACGCTTGGCAAAACTTTCGCTTCGCAAAGCCCTTCTTTCTTCCGCCGCAGGCAGCCACGGATGGCTTTTGTATGTCAAAGATCAAAGCGCGGTTGAAAGCGCGCCTATAGTTACTTCAATTTTAGAACGATTTTGCCGATTTGTCAAGGCTTTTCGCCGTCCGGGCCTTCGCAAAAAAAGGGGAGGGCAAGGAAAGATAACGTTTTCCCTGTCCGTCCCCTCCTTATTGTTTTAGCCTAGTCAAGCTGGTCTAGCGCAAGAGCGACAAGACGTTCTGGCTCTGGGTGTTCGCCTGGGCGAGCATCGCAGTTCCGGCCTGCTGGAGGACTGAGTTCTTTGTGAACTCAACCATCTGGGCGGCCATGTCGGTGTCGCGGATGCGGCTCTCGGAAGCCTGCAAGTTCTCAGCGCCGATGTCGAGGCCGCGAACGGCGTACTCCATGCGGTTCTGGTAGGCGCCAAGGTCGGCGCGCTGCTTGTTGATTCTCTTGAGCGCTTCGTCAATGACTCCGATGGCGTGGTTGGCGTCGTCGGGAGCGGCCAAGTTGATCTTGTCGCCAGTTCCGATTTCGCGGACTCCAAGGGCTTCGGCTGTCATCGTTCCGATGTAGACCTGCATGCGCTGGTCCATGTTGGCGCCGATGTGGAACCACATAGAGCCTGTGACGACGTTTTCGCCGGTGGGCTGGGCAAAGCGGCCAGTGAGCATGTTCATGCCGTTGAACTGGGCGGCGCTCGCGATGCGGTCAACCTCAGAGACAAGGGCGCTTACCTCAACCTGAATCTGCATGCGGTCTTCGTCGGAATAGATTCCGTTTGAAGCTTGGACAGCAAGCTCGCGGATGCGCTGCATGATGTCGGTTGTTTCCTGCAAGTAGCCTTCAGTTGTCTGGATGAAGCTGATGCCGTTTTGGGCGTTCTCTGAAGCCTGGTTCAAGCCGCGAATCTGGGCGCGCATTTTTTCAGAAACAGCAAGTCCTGAAGCGTCGTCGCCGGCGCGGTTGATTCTTTCGCCTGAAGAGAGTTTTTCCATGTCTTTGGAGAGACCAAGACCCGTTACGCCGAGTTGACGATTGGCGTACATAGCTGACATGTTGTGGTTGATAACCATAGATTTCCTCCTTGGAAATATGTCGAAGAGCAAAATCCTTTTTGCTCCAAAAGTATAAAATTGCGCTTCAGCATAACAAGGCTACATCCACGCAGTTTTATACTGATTCGTCTGAAGTCGGCTCCGTACGGAACTTTACCCTTCATAACTCTTCACATAAATTTTCGGCCCATGGTTAGAAAAACTTTAGCGTTTTTTTTAAATTTTTTTGCGAATTTTTGCGATTTTTTTCGCGAATTTGCGGAAAATTAGAGGTCAATTAGCGGGCGGAACGGAATTTTCTTGCGTTTTGGAAAAAGCCGTGCTAGAATAACGCATTGTTTGCTCGGCTTTATAAACTTGGAGCGCGCAAAATCCAATCATGCAAGGAGAGAACCGCATGAGAAAATTACTAAATTTTTGTAGGGGGGGGGCGATAGCTAGCCTTTCCATTCTTGCCATGTTGGCGCTTTTTGCCGCTGGATGCAACAATTCCAGCAGCGCGCCATACATTCCGCCTGTAGCCCAGGCCTACACTGTGACGGTCACAAACGGAACGGCCACTCCGACAAAGGCGGCCGCCGGCGCTACAATCACAGTCAAAGCCAACGCCCCGGAGTCCGGAAAGGTCTTTGGCAAGTGGATAAGTTTGACCACGGGCGTGACCTTTGCCAGCGAGACAAACGTGGAGACCACGTTCAAAATGCCTGCGAGCAACGTTACGGTTGCGGCAACTTACTACAATCCTGCTGGCGGAATCGACGGCTTGTTCAGCGTGAGCGTGACAAAGAAGGTTTACTTTTCAAAGGGCAACCTGCGGGCGACATACGACGGCTCGTCATGGACTTGGTCTTTTGCCGACCATCAGTATGACGCTGTAGGCGACGCGGCCGCCAACACTTCAATCAACGGCGATGGAACTGTTTCTGCTAACGGTTCGGTTGACCTCTTTGGCTGGGTTGGCGCAAGTTCCGCTTTCACAGACGTGGCGGCCTTTGGAATTTCCAACAGCCAAACCAGAGATGATTACGGAAACGTTGCCGGCGAGGCGCTAAAGAGCGACTGGGGAACTAATGCCATCAGTAACGGCGGAAACGTCGCCAACTACGGCTGGCGAACGCTTACCCAAGACGAATGGGATTATGTTGTAAAAACTCGCGCGGGCGCTGACAGCAAAAAAGGCGCCGCGACAGTAAACAATGTGGCTGGCTGGATTCTTCTTCCTGACGCCTGGACGCTCCCGGCAGGCGTTAGCTTTACCGCTGGAGCCGCAAGCGAATATACAACCAATTCTTACACTGCCGAACAATGGGCGGTTATGGAAAGCGCCGGCGCGGTCTTCCTTCCTGTAACAGGAAGGCGCGATGGCTCAGTGAGTTCGCATGATGTTGGATTCTATTGGTCAGCTACTAGCAGCAACACGTACTCGGCGTATAACGCAAGTTTTACCAGTTCAGGTTTCTCTAACGAATTCCCCAATTGGACCCGCTATAAAGGCGCGGCTGTCCGTCTTGCAAAAGACTCTGACTAGTCACGCGGATTGATTTCGCGCAAGCTCAGGCGGTCTCCGCTACGCCGGGCTTAAGCCCGGCGTTTTGCGTAAGGAAATTATTTACTTGCGCGCTCACGCGCGCGGGCAATCGTACTTTTGATTGCAAGCCCGCAACCGTTGTTTCGAGCGGTTTCGCCGCGTCTTACAGACGCTACACGGCGGTCTTCCCAAAAGGGGAGGCCGCCTATTTTTTTGTTATGCGCCACAAAAATATAAAAATAGAATCTATGCAAATAAAGAAATTCTTACAATTTTTTTATGATAGATAATACGGCGCGGGTGGCCTTTCCGCGGTGGGAAATGGCGTTTTTTTGGTCGGCGCTAAGCTCGGCCACCGTCTTTTGGAACTGCGGAAGGTAGATTATCGGGTCGTAGCCAAAGCCGCCGGAGCCGCGCGCGTCCTCAATGCGGTCGATGACAGTTCCTTCCATAGTTTCTTGCGCGATGAAAAAGCGGCTGGGATTTATTAGCAGTACCATCGAGCAGGAGTAGTGGCAACTGCGCGGCCCGTTTTGGTACAAAAAGCCGTTTTTGGGCGTTCCGGACTGTCCTCGTCACTGTGACAAAGCTCCGGACAGTAACGCGCCGAATAGATGCCCGGTCTGCCGTCCAGGGCGTCTACGCAAATGCCCGAGTCGTCGGCCATGACAAGAGGGGGCGTTTTTTCTAGCGACCGCGCCTTATGCCACAAGTCCAGGGCCTTTATCATCGAATTTTGGTAAAAATCCGTTCCCGTTTCCTCGGGATCAAAGTCGATTCCCATTTCTTTTGGAATGACAACCTCAAAGTCCGGCAAAACCTGGCTGATTTCGCGCTTTTTGTTCAAATTTCCTGTGGCAAGATAAATTTTCATGGCTGGAATTATGGCGTTTTTGCCTATAAAATTCAATAGGAACTTGCGGACAAAGACCGGTTTTGGGTAAAAAAAAGAATTTTTTTTTGTGATTTTTTTATAGAAATTGAAAAGTTGGCGCGTTTATTGCTATAAGGAAACTGTTGCGCAACAAACAAAAAGTGATAAGGAGCGATTGATGCAAGTTTGCGAGACTTTGGACAAGATTCCGCAGGTGCTGGCGGAAGGTGGAATGACCGTCGACGAGGCCGCGATGAAAGTGTTGGAGGTGGTTTACACAAACCCCGGCCGCTTTAATTTGCTGGACATGGCTGAGGACGAGCGGAGCGACTTTTTGCTTGAGACCTTGCCAAAATTCCGCCGGCTTTTGGAACGTTACGACAAAAGCTTGGGGCCGCTGGGCGCCTATGTCTATTATTCGCTTCCGGGTTGGAGATTCACTTGGAGCAAGCGTTTTTGGGACAGCGCTTCCGGCAAAAAAGGCGTTGGGCCTAGCATAAGGGACATTTACGAGGACACGCTGGAACGGCGGCCTCTTTTGGTGGCCGAGCCGCGCGGCGCCAAAAAAAGACAGGGGAATGGAGACTCCGTGTCCTTGGTCTTCAAGCGGGTTTTTGGGCCGGTGAAGTATTCGCTGGAGCCGCGCGAAAAAGTCCATCGCCAAAGGTCCGCCCTGGTTTTGGCGCTCAAGTCGGCTTGGTACATCGACGACGACAGCGTAAAGAAAGTGTGCGGCTTTTGCGGTTGTTCCAGCGAAAACATGAACCAAGTTTTGGAAAAAATCAAGACTTCGCTTGTGGAGAAAAACGAACGGCGGCAAGACATGGCCGAAAGGCGCGACAAGGCTTGGTATTTTGTTTGCAAGTACCGCCAGCGCCTTGCCGCCCTTAGTCCAAATTCCGACGCGTGGAAAAAGGTCAAGCGAAAGTTGGACTATCAGCTTTCTTCGTGGAAGACAAAGAACCGGCTTTTGCAGGGCTGCAGGATGAACGTGACTCCGCGAAACGAAGATCTTGCCAAGATGCTTCACTTGCATCCCCACCGCATAACCGCATTCTTGCGCTACGCGAGAAAAATGGCGGACCAGGGCGAAACCTTGCTTTCTTCCGAAAGCGCCGAAGACGAGTAGTCGGCCGCGGCCGGGCGCCTGTGAAATTTTTAAAGTTTCTATTGTAAAAACCGAAAAATTATGATAGAATAGTCATCGGAATTTTTTTTTCCGGGGCGGGGAAATTTTAGGGTATGCCTGGCTATAGCCAATTAAAGAAACTTAGCGAAACACTTCTCAAATTAGGCAACGAAATAAATTTGCGCGCCCAACGCGGCGAAAAGGCGCTTCCCGTTCCCATTCCTGACACAATACCCGACATCGACGACAGCCAGGACTTTGTTCTTGGCATGCCCGAAAAGCCAAAGCCGCCAGAGCCGGAGCCGGAAGAAGCGCCGGCCGAAGAAGCCGCCGAGGAAGCTTCTTCAACTTCTGATGTAAGCGTTGACGACCTTTTGAGCGGAATAGCTTCCGGCGGCGATTCCCTTGACTTGAGCGCCTTTGGCGACACAGGCGACGGCGGAAAAAAATCAAAGAGCAAGAGCAAGGCAAAGGCCGCCGCTCCCGAGCCAAAAAAAGAGCCGGAGCCTCCGCCAAAGCCAAAGGGCATAAGCGGTTCAGGCTATTCCGGCTTTGGCTTTGACGACGACGGAAATTTGGAAAACAGCCAGTCTGAAGATAAAATGCCGGACATCGGCGCCTTGATGGGCGGTCCCGGCAAAAAGGCCGCGGCTCCGTCCGGCGGAATGACAGGAATTCCTGAGCTTGACGCGATACTAAATCCCCAAAAGTCCGC
>ONET01000045.1 GCA_900316905.1 uncultured Treponema sp. | reverse complement strand
TGCAAGCAAAAAAACAGAAAGCGCCGGCGCCGGAACTTTTTTTCCCGCGCGTTTTAGGCTTTCAAATGTCAGCCTTTCCGCGCGCGTTTTAGGGAAGCGCTGATTGACGCTTGAAGCGATTAATCAGCGCTTTTTCGCCGCCTTTAAAATTTCGGCGAGCGCGGCGCTCGCGCTTTCGTAGTCGGCCAAATAAGCCCTGAACGCATCTTCGTTTTTCATTTGGAACTCGGCCTCTTCCAAGAACATTCTTCCATGCGTGCCGCTGTAGGGGGTCTTCTTTTTCCAGCCTTGGCTTTCGGCGGCGGCTCTCAAAGAAGCCAATAAGGCCTGATCCTTTGTAGTTCCCTTTTTTCCGATATAAAAGCCCGCCTTTCCCACGTCAGCGGAATCGCGGTCGCGGCCCCAAACCATAGCGCCAAGAACGTGCTCGCCCAAGTCCACGGCGAGAAGCATTCGGCCTCCGCCCGAGAAAGAGGAAGTTTTGCAGACCGCGTATGGGTTTGAAAGCATGGGGAATGAAGTTCCGGCCTTGCTTTGCGCGAGCTTTAGGACATTCTCCGTCATCGTCCACAAATCTTGGCTGTCAGCCATCATCGCGTAAACGGAAGAATTTTCAGGAACGCCCTGCGAGCCGCTTGAATCCGAAAGCGCGGCTTCTTGAGCCGGCGAACTTTGCGAACTTGAACTTGTCGAACTTGAAGAAGCGCCCGCGCTTGCCGAAGCGGCGAGCGCGCTTGGAACAAGCGCTTCCTTGGCTTGCAACGAAGTGAGGGTGACGGGCGCGAAAAGCCAGTTGTCTGTGACTTGGCCCGACTGGATTGTGTATCTGCCGGGATTCGCGCCTTTGAGAGTGTCGTAGTCCTTCATAAAATACGGGCTGTATTTTCCTTTTGGAACGTCGATTCCAAAATTGTTCGCGCCCCGGGCCACAATGGTGTAGTCTGTGGCGGCGGTCTTTACGGCAGTTCCTATCGCGTCAACAACCAAGCCCACAAGAGACAAGATTCCGCCCGAGTTCGCAAGTCCGCTCTTGAACGACGTGTCGCAGGCGCAGTTGACCTTTCTTTGGTAAACTATGTTTCCAGTTGAAGTGGAGCGCAAAATGTATTCTATTTCAACGTCAACAATTCCGCCCACAGGATGCTTTTTCCAGTTCGTTATTCGCGTGAACAAAAGAAGATCCGCTCCGAACGTCCGCCTGAACGCGGCTATGTCGTTTTCGATGAACATTTCCGCGTCGTAGGCGCTTTCGGCCTGCAAGGTTTCGTAAGACAAAATCGGCGGGAACGAATAGTAGCCGTTGTTGGCCATCGCGGCCTGCAAGGTGTAGTAAAAGTAATCCTTGGCGTCAACGTTGTTGGTTTGATTTATCGGCGGCATCACCAAAACCGACGCGGGCGGATTTTCAGTGTAGAATTCAGGCCACGCGTCTTGGTTTTTAACCATCGCCGCGCTTGTGCACGACGCTAAGGCAAGAACGGCGGCAAGCGCGAAAGCGGCGGCGCCGGTTTTCAAAATGGAAAAATTGTTTTTCATGCGTCACCTCTCAATCTTTCGAATCACGCTGTCAACAAAGCGCGCGCTTTCAGGGTAGAGTTCCTTCTCTTTTAAAAGAAGTTCCTTTCCTTCTTGAATTTTTCCGGCCTTGATCAAAAGGTATCCGTAGTCGGCGCAGACTCCCGGCGGAATAGTTTCGCGAATCGTTCCTTCTTGGCCGTCGATGACTTTTTGGTAAACCTCAAAAAGTTTTTCCGTGTCCTCTTCGTCGCCGCCCTTTATGTATTTGTAAGTCTGAGTTGAATAAGCGTCCCAGTTGTAGAGAGTTTTATAGTTGGACGCGCAGCTTGCGAAAAAGAGCGGAAGAAAAAGCGCCATTCCGACCCAAAGAATTTTTTTCATAATTCCTCCTCTAAAATACCTCTATCAAAGTCCTTCTCTACGGAAGGCTTATAACTTTTGTCTGGCCGGCGGAAACAAAAATCTGAGTCCTTAAAACGCGGCGGCCTTCAAAAGAAATCTCAATCGTATGGGTTCCAGTGGCAATTTTGTAAGAAAATTCATTTTCGACAGCCCTGTTTTTTATTGAGTTGACTTCGGCGTCAAAAGCCTCGTCTTCGTCAATCACCACTTGAACCAAGTGCAAGAACTCAGTCGCGCCTGACTTTGTGGAAGTCACTGTCTGATACTTGCTCTTGTCGCCCATAATTTCCAAGTAAGCCACGTTCTCAAGGCCTTGGCGAACAGTGGTGGCGCTCATGCAGGAAAAAAGCGCGGTTGAAAGAATCAAGGCCGCTGCCAACAGCGCGAAAGCCGCGAACGCGGAACGGAAAACAATCTTTTTCATACAGCCTCCTATTGTTTCTCTTGAATTATGTAAGCGCCAAGATTGTTCTTGTCCACCTTTCCGTTTAAAGTCACCATAGACCATTCGTTGACAGGATCCTCTCCGCCTGACATGACAACAGTCACGTCCCCAATGACAGTTCCGGGAAGTTCTATCATCATTCCTGTCTGAGGATTCTTGACTTTCTTTCCGCGAACAAGAACGTCAAAGGAATCTCCAACCCTTACGCCTTGGCTCTTTCCGCCTGAAATTATTACAGAATCGTCATCGACCGAAAGAAAGTAACTTTTCCAAGGCCTGTCCATGCAGTTGTTCACGATGTTTTCGACCAACTGGCTTATGGCCGCGTCAATGGCCTTGTCGCTCAACGTCGCGTCAAAGCCCGCCTGTCCGCCCATGCCCAAAGTTGTCTTGGTCTGCGTTTCGGCCGTTCCCTCCGCCTCTTCTGAATAAATGATTTGTCCAGTGGAAACGTCAACCAAACGGATTGACACGCCGGCCTCGACTGTCTGCCTCTTTGTGCGGGAAACAAGGCCTGTCTCGCCGGTGTTCTTGCGACCGTATTTTGTAAGGCTTCCGATTATAAGATAGTCCGCGCCTATTTTTTGAGCCGTGATTCCGCTCAAATTCTGCTCGGCGTTTATAAGCTCAAGGTCGCTTCGTTCCAATAGAATGAATTTTCCGCTTGCGGCGAGCTTGGCCGAAAGGATGTCAAGGGTCTGCTTTCCCAACGGGTCGTTTTCCTTGTCGTAAAAAGCCCCTTTTGCGTAAGTCGTCTCGTTTGAAAATCGGGCTATGGCGACCTTCCGCTTTAAGCTGTTTTCCTGAACAGTCTCGACGCTCTTAACTTTTTGAGAAGATGGCGTTTCTTTCACTTTTTTAACGGCGTTGGCCTGGGCGCATAATAAAAGCGCGGCCAAAACAACGCAAGCCGTCTTGTTGATTTTCATAGTTCCTCCTTGCTAAAACCCAAAAATGTAATTATTACTCAATTGTAGCATTATTACTCAATTAAGTCAAATTTTTTATCAAAAAAACTCTTTATGGTAAACTTAAAGCCATGAGCCCTTTTTGGAAGAATGTTGAATTCATAATGGACAGCAAAGGAATTTCTTTTAAAGAATTGGCATTCGCGACAGGAATTCCCTACTCCACAATCACAAACGGAAAAAACAGAAAAGAAAGCCTGCCTTCAGTGGACAAGGGGTTGAAAATTTCAAAGTTCTTGCAAGTTCCGCTAGAACAAATTTTAGGAGAGGAAGCGGCCGCCTTGCAGAAAAATTCAGAACACAGGCTGACAAGCGACGCAAAAAAAATTCAGTTGCACGACAAATACTCAAATCTGATAGAAGCCTTGGAAAAAATGAGCGGCGAAAACCGCATGGCCATAATCCGCCTTGCCGAATCCTTGAAATTTTAAGCGGCCTAAACACGAGCGGCCCAGGCCGCGCTTGCGCGAGATCCGCTCGAAACAACGATTAAGGTCTTGCCAGCCTAAACACGAGCGGCTCCCCTTGAATTTCCGCGCCGTTTGTAGTATTATTAACTTTTCATATATATAAGAGGAAAAATATGGTTCCAGTTTTGATTAAAGACTTGCTCACAAGCGCGCCGGACCAGCGCGCGGTTACGGTTTGCGGTTGGGTCCGCACGGTTCGCGACTCAAAGAATTTGGTTTTTGTCCAGGTGAACGACGGAAGCTGCTTCGCCAACATTCAGCTTACCTTTGACCGCTCAAATCCTTCCGCCAACGCGGACGCGTCCAATATAGAAGAATCCCTCAAAAAGCTTAACACGGGAGCGTCAGTGCGCGCCCAGGGAATCTTGGTTCCCTCGCCCGCTTCAGGCCAAGCGGTGGAAGTCACGCTCGAAAAGCTTGAGGTTTTGGGCGAGTGTCCTCCAGAAGAATACCCCTTGCAAAAAAACAAAATGTCGATGGAATACCTTCGCGACAACGCGTACTTGCGCGCCCGAACGAACACTTTCGGCGCCGTTTTCCGCGTGCGAAACCAAATGGCCTTTGCCGTCCATTCATTTTTCCAAGAGCGCGGCTTTGTCTACATCAACGCGCCCGAAATCACATGCTCAGACTGCGAGGGCGCGGGCGAGATGTTCCAAGTGACAACCCTTTCGCTTGAAAAAATCGCCGAGCTTGGCGTAAAGGCCGGCGCGGGCGGAATGAAAGTCGAGGACGCCCACAAAATCGTGGACTACTCAAAGGACTTCTTCGGAAAGAAAGCCTCGCTCACCGTCAGCGGCCAGTTGGAGGCCGAGACTTTGGCCACCGCGCTAAGCCGCGTCTACACTTTTGGCCCCACTTTCCGCGCCGAAAATTCAAACACTCCGCGCCACTTGGCCGAGTTCTGGATGATCGAGCCCGAGATGGCCTTTTACGACCTTGACGACGACATGGACTTGCAAGAAGACTTTGTGAAGTACCTTCTTAACTGGGCGCTCACAAAATGCCGCGCCGACTTGGAATTCTTTGACAAGAGAATCCAGCCCGGCCTTATCGCGCAGTTGGAGCATGTCGTGAACTCAAAGTTTGAGCGCATCACTTACACCGACGCGATCAAGGAATTGGAAAAGCACGCAGACAAGTTTGAGTTCAAGCCCTATTGGGGCTGCGACATCGCCACCGAGCACGAGCGCTATTTGACGGAACAAATCTTTAAAAAGCCGGTGATGGTTTACAACTATCCAAAGGAAATCAAGTCATTCTACATGAAGCAAAACGACGACGGAAAAACCGTAAAGGCCTGCGACGTTTTGGTTCCCGGAATCGGAGAGCTTAACGGCGGAAGCGAGCGCGAGGAAAATTACGACAAGCTTTTGGCCGAAATCAAGAGGCGCGGAATGGACGAGTCGATTTACGATTGGTACCTAAAGCTCCGCAAGTTCGGAACGGTTCCGCACTCAGGATTCGGAATGGGCTTTGAGCGCCTTATCCGCTACGTTACCGGAATGGAAAACATCCGCGACGTGATTCCGTATCCCCGCGCGCCAAAATTGGCGGACTTCTAGAACACAAGACATAAGGATTTGTTATGACCAAGTATATTTTTATTACAGGCGGAGTTGTTTCAGGTTTGGGAAAGGGAATCGCGGCCGCGTCCCTTGGACTTATTTTAAAGAGCCGCGGCTACAAGGTTATAAACCAAAAATTCGACCCCTACTTGAACATCGACCCGGGCACGATGAATCCGATCCAGCACGGCGAGGTTTTCGTCACCGACGACGGAGCGGAAACCGACTTGGACTTGGGCCACTACGAACGCTTCACCGACGCGACGCTTAGCCAAAGTTCCAACACGACGGCCGGCCGCGTTTACCTTAGCGTCCTCAACAAAGAGCGCGAGGGAGGCTTTCACGGCGGAACCGTCCAGGTAATCCCCAACATCACCGAAGAAATTTTGCGCCGCATGCTGCTTTCCACCGACGAAACCGGCGCAGACGTAATCATAACGGAAATCGGCGGAACGGTCGGCGACATCGAGTCGCTTCCCTTTATGGAAGCGATTCGCCAAATGAAATACAAAGTGGGCGAAGAGAACTGCTGCTACATTCACTTGACCTTGGTTCCCTTCATGAAAAAGGCCGACGAGCTTAAGACAAAGCCCACCCAGCACAGCGTGAAGGAATTGCAGGAATTGGGAATAAAGCCCGACGTCATAATGCTGCGAACCGAGCGCGACATCGGGCAGACAACTCGCGAGCGTTTGGCGGCCTTTTGCAACGTGGACCCATCGTGCGTTATCCAAAACCTAAACGCAAAGTCGATTTACGAAGTTCCGCTCCAAATGGAAAAGGAAGGCCTGGGCCAAGCCGTTTGCAAAGTCCTTGGCCTAAAGGAAAGCCAAAGCCAGTTGGACGACTGGAAAAAAATGGTGGACCGCTTCAACAACCCCAAGCGCAAGGTCAACATCGCGCTTGTCGGAAAATACGTCGCGCTCCACGACGCCTACTTGTCGGTCGTCGAATCCTTGATTCACGGCGGAATCCACAACGAGGCCGAAGTTGAAATCGACTGGGTTGACTCGGAGCTTTTGACCGACGACAAGACGACGGCCGCGCGCCTAAAGAACGCCGACGCTATAATCGTTCCCGGAGGCTTTGGCGACCGCGGAATCGAAGGAATGATAAACACGGCCAAGTACGCGCGTACAAAAAAAGTTCCCTACTTTGGAATTTGCCTTGGAATGCAAATCTTGGTAATCGAATACGCCCGCAACGTCTTGGGCCTTGCCGGCGCCAACTCCACCGAGATGAACAAGGAGACGCCCTACCCGGTCATCGACTTGATGCCCGACCAAAACGGAAAAATCTTGGGCGGCACGCTTCGCCTTGGAAAATACGAATGTTCCGTTGCCGCCGGAAGCTTGGTCGAAAAGGCTTACGGCTCAAAGACGATTTGGGAGCGCCACCGCCACCGCTACGAGTTCAACAACAAGTTCCGCGACGACTTGAAGAACGCGGGCCTTGTGATTTCGGGAATCAACCCGGAGCGCGACTTGGTCGAGACTTGCGAGGTTCCCGGAAACCCATGGATGGTTGGAGTTCAGTTCCACCCAGAATTCAAGAGCCGCCCAAACAAGGCTGGCCCCCTATTCCGTGACTTCATCGCCGCAGCCGTAAAACAAGGGGCGTCAAAGGGCAAGTAAAATAAACGGAGAGTGAATGCGGTTTTCTGTAAAGAAAGTTTTAGGAATTGAAAAGCCTCGCGACGACATTCAATTTATTTTGGATTGCGCCAACATAAGGAATTCCAGAATCATTTCCATAATCATCATGATTATGGAAATAATATGCTTTGGAATCTCATTCAGCTATGAAGTTCACTTGGACCCGTCGATTCCCAACAGCTGGATGTTCCACCACAGAATCGCCTACGTCACGCTCTTTACAGCCGCCGCCCAGCTCTTTTTGTATGTGATCACGCGGCCCGCCGAAATGGGAGGATTCTCGCATAGGGCGCTGACCGTCAGTATCGGAATTTTCTTGACCACGCTTTCGGCCTTTGCGATTTACGTTTCAATCCTTGACTATGTCTTAAAGGAGCAGATTCTTGTATTCGTCACGCTGGAACTGCTCTTGGCCTGCATTTTTATGGTACGTCCCATTTTCTCCGTCGCGCTCATCACGATTTCGTTTTGGTTTTTCTATTGGCTCATGGACAAGGTTGCCGGAGTGAGCTCTGCGACAAACATAAACTATCCGATTCTTTACGTCTTTTTTGTCATAGTGAACATAGCGCGCTACTACCAGTATCTTAGGGTCGCGCGGCAAACCGTTATGAACCACGCGCTTGCCGAAAGCCTTCGCGAGTCTTCGCTTACCGACGCTCTGACAAAACTCAAAAACCGCGCCGCGCTAAGGCTGCGCTTTGAGGAAAGCGTCGGAACGGAAATCACTATGATGCTGACCGACATCGACGACTTTAAAAGCCACAACGACAAATTTGGCCACGCGCGCGGCGACGAGCTTTTGGTTCGCTTTGCCCGCATTTTGCAGGCGGAATTTGGCGCGGAAAACTGCTTCCGCTACGGCGGCGACGAATACCTTGTGATGATCCCCCGCCTTAGCGCCGACGACTTTTTGGCAAAAATCAAAAACTGCGTCTCCGCCATAAACGGCGACTTTACCTTTAGCGGCGGCTTTTCAAGCGGACCTGTTTCCAGCCTGGAAGACATGGACGCCTTCATCAAAGCCGCCGACGAAAAGCTCTACCAAGCCAAGCGCGAAGGCAAGAACAGGGTTGTAGGCTAGCGCGACTTGAACCGCGCCACTAGCAAAACAAAGCGAACTGTTGTATAATGTATAAATGGAAAACACAAACAACCGAAAAAAAATCGTCGTTTTGGACTTTGGAAGCCAGTACGCGCACTTGATTGCAAAGCGCTTTAGGGCACTGGGCTTTTATTCAGAAATCGCCTTGCCTTCCGCAAGCGTTGACGTTTTCAAAAATGCAATGGGCGTTGTTTTTTCAGGCGGCCCGGCCAGCGTTTACGACGAAAAAGTTCCCGACTTCAATTCACAAATATTGAATCTTGACATACCGATTTTGGGCCTTTGCTACGGCCACTACATCGTGCAGCAAGGCTACGGCGGAAAGGTTGGAAAGGCCGACGTGGGCGAATTTGGCTTTGCCACGCTGAACTTTGCCGACGGAATGGGAGGCGACGCGTCCGCCTGTCCGCTCTTTAAGGGAATCAGCGGAAGCCAGCAAGTTTGGATGAGCCACCAGGACGGCGTTCTAAAAATGGGCGACGGCTTTGAAGTTGTCGGAAGCACAAAGGACTGCCCCTACGCCGCCACGCAAAACCTTTCAAAAAAGCGCTTCAGCCTCCAGTTCCACTGCGAAGTAAAGGACACTCCCTGCGGAAACCAAATCTTTGAAAATTTCGCCGCCTATTGCGGAATGGAAAAAAATTGGGACCAGGCCACTGTCCTTAACACGATTTTGGAAAACATCAAGCGCGACTCGGGCGACAAAAACGTTCTCTTGTTCCTAAGCGGAGGCGTTGACTCGACCGTGGCGTTCGCGCTTCTGAACAAGGCGCTGGGACAAAAACGGGTTTTGGGCCTTCACATCGACAACGGCTTTATGCGGAAGAACGAAAGCGCCTCCGTCGCGGCCGCCTACAAAAAGTTCGGCTTTGAAAATTTCATCGCGCGAGACGCAAGCCAAAGCTTTTTGGCCGCGATCGCAGGTTTGGTTGACCCGCAAAAAAAGCGCATGGCCGTCGGCGAAAATTTCATCACGGTCCGCGACCAATTCGTCGCCGAGCAAAAGCTTGACGAGGACAATTGGCTTTTGGCGCAAGGAACGCTCTACCCGGACATCATCGAGTCAGGCGGAACGAAAAATTCCAACACGATAAAAACCCACCACAACCGAGTGGCCGGAATCCAAGCGCTGCTTGAAAAGGGAATGATAATCGAGCCATTAAAGGATTTGTACAAGGACGAAGTCCGCTCGATCGGAAAAGCGCTTGGCCTTTCTGACCAGCTTGTGATGCGACACCCCTTCCCGGGACCTGGACTTTCGATAAACGTTTTGTGCTCGGAAGGCGAGCTTTCCGCCGACCAAGTTGAGGAGCTTAAAAAGGCGCAGGCTGAACTTGACGGCATCAAAGTGGAAGGCTTTTGCGAGCATTGCGCGGCTTCGCTAAAAAAATACGTTTTGCCCGTCCGCTCGGTGGGCGTGCAGGGCGACTTTAGGACATACCGCTTTCCGGCCGTCCTGCAATTCGGCGGCGACGGCGAGGCCCCGGGCTTTTTCCACCTTCCAAAAAAATGGGAAAAGCTTGACGCGGCTTCGATTCAAATCACAAACGCCGCCTCGTTCATCAACCGAACAATCATTTGCCTTTACCAAAAAGCCGGCGCGGAGCTTCGCTTGCAAAAAGGCTATTGTACAAAGGATAGGCTTGACCAACTGCGAGAGGTTGACGACATCGTTTTGACGGCCCTTCACAAGTCGGGCGACTACAACAAAATTTTCCAGCACTTGACGATTGACCTTCCCTACGCCTCCGCGCCAGGCCGCGCTTCATTTGTCTTGCGGCCGGTGGTCAGCGAAGACGTCATGACGGCGCGCTTCGCCCAGCTTCCGCAAGAGCTTGTAAAGGAGATTGTTCAAAAAATCGCCGCGCTGGACTTTGCAGACGCGATCTATTACGACCTTACCAACAAGCCGCCGGCAACGTTTGGCTGGGAGTAAAGTCGAAAATTGGCATCCTTGCCAATTTTCGACTGACAAGAATTCGCTCCGCGAATTCTTGCGGATTGTTAGACATACCATTAACGCGGCATCCATGCCGCGACGTACTGTTTTGGCGGCTCACTCCGCGGCGCTGGCCAAGAGTTCGGTCAGCATGGGGATAAGCTGTTTTTTGCGCGAGACGACATCCTTTAAATAGTAAACATTGTCCTCGACCTTGGGGTAAGTCCAAAGCGACTGGAATTTTTGGTCGGCGGCCACAAGCATGATGGAATCAAGCTTTGTGATGTCAGTGGCCAACAAGGCGCAAAAAGCGCGCTTGCCTGCGGCGCGGTTCGATTCAAGGATGTCCAAAAATTCCTGTTTGCGCGCAAGAACGTCGCCGGTATTGTCAACTTCAATTTGGCTGACCGAATAAGAAATTTTTCCTTCGTTGTATTCTTTCAAGTCTTGGTTAATCACTTCCGCCGCGCCGCGTCCCGCGATTCCGCTTCCCGCGCGGATGATTTCTTCGCCCAGCGCTTGCGGGTCAAGGTTTGTGATCGCGCCTAAATATTCGGCGGCCTCGCGGTCAATGTCAGTCGTTGTCGTTGACTTTAAAATCAGCGTGTCGCTTAAAATTCCGCAGAGCAAGAGCTGGGCAGTTTCAAGCGGAATCGAAATTTTATTTTCGCGGAAGAGTCCTGTTATCAAAGTTGACGTTGAGCCGACAGGCTTGTTGATGAAGGTAATCGGATTTTTTGTGCTTAGCGTTCCGATGCGGTGGTGGTCGATGACCTCTAGCAATTTGTAGTGCTCAAAGCCTTCGACCGCTTGGCTTGCCTCGTTGTGGTCCACAAAAATCAATTCCACGTTGGGCTCGCGAAGCAAATCGCTTTCCGAGATCACGCCCAAAACCTTGTAGTCGGCGTCAACGACAGGCAGGCAGCGGCAGGGAGACTCGCGCAAAAGCGGCTTGATTTTTCCAATCGCGTCGTCCGCCCTTACGGCCGGAATCGAACGGTCGGCCATCACGATTACCGGCGTTGAGTACGCGATGAGCATTGACGTTGACGACGTTCCGTAAGGAGAAATGATCACGCTGACGCCGTTTTTTTCGGCCTTGTCGCGAAGCTCCTTTGAAAGAACATGGCCGCTGGTCAAAACCAAAAGACGCACGCCTGCGTCTATGCACTGCTCGTGGATCTCGGGCCGGTTGGAGGCGATGACGACCATTTGCTCGGACTTGTGCTGCTCCAGCTTGTGCACAAAGCTTTCAGTCGCCGACGAGCCTACCAAAATGCTGGCCTTAAAAAGTTCCGCCTGATTCTTGACGATAATCGGCTGCGCCTTCATCGTCTTCATTATTAGGTCGATGCTTGTAGTCACAGGCGTTTTCTTTTCGGGGTTCATCAAAAGCAAAACGTTTTTGGCAAACTCATTGTAGTGCAAAAGACTTTTGTAGTAGCCGCCGTCGTCAACCACGGGCAAAACTTGGTTTTGCGCGGTGTCGATTTTTTTTAGGGCTTCCCAAAGCGACGTGTTTTCGTTGACCGTGGCGCAACCGCCGTTCATGTAAAAGGCAGTCTTTGGATTCAATTCAGCGATATACTCCGGCGGCTTGATTTTAAACTTGTTGAAAATATATTCTGTCTGCGGGCTAAGGTGCCCCGCGCGCGCCGCCACGCAATTTTTTTGTCCCAAAAGCTCTTTTAGCTTGGCGTATGCGGCGGCGGCCACAACCGCGTCGGTGTCAGGATTCTTGTGGCCGAATATGTAAACAGTCTTTTCCATAATCAAACACTATAGCGCAATTCGCGCGCTTTTGCTATAGGAGCGACGATATCGAGCGGTTTCGCAATGCCGGACGCAACTGGAAGTCCGCCTTTTTTCTCGTTTTTTTGTCTTGAAATCATTCCGCCGCGCCGCTATAATAAAGGAATGAAAAAACACCTTTTGTTCGCGTCTATTTTTGTCTTGGCCGCAGTTACAAGCGCCATTGCCCAACTTCCGCCCTCCTTTTCAACGGAATGGGAAGAAGAAGCCTTACGCGGCCTTGAAGCCGGAAAAATTGTCATCAGAAACATTCAGCGCTGCAAGAACATTTCCATCAAAAGCGGAATCAACCCCTACGCCGACAAAGTGATAAAGACCGCCAACGACATAAACGCAAACTACTTGGCCGAAATAATTTACAGGATGCCAAAGCAAGGAAACGAAGACATCATTGACCAAGCCGTGAAAATTTTTGAGGACATCGCGCTCTACAAGGACATAATTTATTCCGACGAAAAAAAAGGCTCGCAAAGGAATCTTTTTCCGCTGGTGGAACAACGCTTTAGGAACGACGCGCCGGGCTTTATTCAAATCGGCTCGCATTTAAAAATGGACATGCTTTCGCCCTACGATTCCCAACTACAAATCGAATGGGGACCCGCCGGATTTTTTTTCCAGCAAAAAAATGTCAGCGCCTTGATGTGGCGCTCGTTCAAAGCCGTCAAGGAAGAAAACATGATAGCCGCGATATGCTGCTTTGAATGGAACGGAGACTACTACGTCTACGCTCTGGGAGGAATCCGGGCGCCCCGCATTCCCTTTGTGATGAAAGAAATCGAGCGGCAGTTCATCGGAAGAATCGAAGACTTCACCGTCTTTTACATAAACAAATTCAACATAAAAAAAGACAAGCGCTGATTTTTTGCGCGCGAAGTTTGTTGAAAATAGAGAAAAACAAAAAATTTTGTCATTTTGTGCAACCGGTTGAGCAAAATTTCCTTGACTTTTGCCGCTGTTCCGTTATAATGCAAAACATGGAAAACACTTCAGAAACATTTGACCGCGAGTCTTTTTTGGCCGCCTTTAAGAAAATTTACGCTAGCGCGGACGGCGTTCAACTGTTCGCCTCCCCCGCCCGCATAAACATCATCGGCGAGCACATCGACTACAACGGCGGAAAAGTTTTTCCGGCCGCCATCGACCGCTACATGTATTTTGCCATCCGCAAGCGCGACGACACAAAAATCATTTACAACGACTTGCAGTTTGAAGGAACATACGCCTTTGACGCGGGCGACGACTTTTCCTACGCCAAAGAAAACGGCTACGCCAACTACCTTAACGGAATCCTTTCCATCATAAAAAAACGCGGCTGCAAATTGCCAAGCGGCTTTGAGCTTTTGATAACTTCCACAGTTCCTCCTGCCGGCGGAATTTCATCCTCCAGCGCGCTCGAATGCGGCTTTGCCTACGCCGTCTCGGAACTTTTTGGCCTTGGACTTTCGCGCAAAGACATCGCGCTAATCGGCCAGCAAAGCGAGCATGAGTTCATGAACGTCAAGTGCGGCGTCATGGACCAGTTCATCATTGCAACGGCAAAAGCCAACACGGCGGAACTTTTGGACTGCGCCACGCTCGATTGCGAATACGTTCCGCTGGAAATGGGCGACTATAGATTTGTCGTCATGAACACAAAGAAAAAGCGCCAACTTGCGGACTCCAAATACAACGAACGGAGAAGCCAATGCGAGGAGGCTCTGTCCCAACTAAAGGCGGCCGCGCTTCCCCTTCCTGCCGGCGGAAAATTTTCCAACACAAAAGACCTTCCCGACCTTTGCTCTCTTACGGCGGAACAGTTTGAAAGCGCGAAGGGCGCCATAAGCGACCCGACAATCTTGCGCCGCGCCCGACATGTTGTCACGGAAAACGAGCGCGTTCTAAAGGCCGTCTCCGCGCTAAAAGCCGGCGACTTGGAAGGCTTGGGAAAACTGCTTCGCGCCTCACACGCTTCGCTTCGCGACGACTACGAAGTCACCGGCCTTGAGCTTGACACGCTCTTTGACACGGCCAACGCGCAGGAAGGCTGCATAGGAGCGCGCATGACAGGAGCCGGCTTTGGCGGCTGCGCCATCGCGATTGTGCGCAAGGACAAGACGGAACAATTCATAAAAAACGTTCAAGAAATCTACACGCAAAAAATCGGCCACGACGCGGGCTTCTTTGCATGCTCGCCGTCAGCCGGAACAGCGGCACTATAATTAATTGCAAGCCAAAAAATGCAGGATTACCGCATAAGCCGCAACATTCGCGCTCGCATCCAAACTCGCGCGAACAGCGGTACCGGTTGACACAAAAAAACCGACCCAAACGGGTCGGTTTTTTTGTCATGAAAGCCAGCGGTTATTTTGCGTTAAAAGGCTCGTATTCCTTGTTGGAACTGTATGTGCCTTCCCTAAGCTCTCCGGCGATGCTGGGGATTTCCATCTTCATTCCGGGAAGAATCAAGTTGGGATCGTTGGGGCGCGGCATCTTGCTCTTGTTGGCCTGATAAAGGTTTTCCCACAAAAGCGGATTGTTGTAAATGTATTTGCGGCCGCTGATGTTCCAATAGCAGTCCTTTGTTTCGGCCCAAGGGCGGACAACATAGAACTTTGGAAGAGGCGTCACTTCGCGCACTCCGGCCAAAGCGTCGTTGACGGCGTTGGCGTACTGCAAGGCGCTCAAGTAATCTTCCTTTTCAAAAGCGGAATTGGCGTTTGCCAAAGCCTCTTCGCCGGCCGAATAAGCGGTGGGGAAAGTCTTGTCGGCGCCTACGCTCTTGGCCCAATCCAACTTCTTTTGAGCCTGCGCGATGGCGGCCTCAGCCTCGCCCCGGGCCATCATTCTGTCGATGTAAGCCTTTGAAAGCTCGGCGTTCTCGGCGGCCTTGGCGGCGTATTCTTCGCTCAAAACGTATTCTCCGGCGTCAAGGGCGGCCTCGGCCTTTTTGGCGTATTCGTCAGCAAGTTTTTGGTAAGTGTTGTTTTTATAGCTTACGGCAAAGGCGCTTGACGCCGCGGCCAAAGCCAAAATCAATGCGAACTTTTTCATCTTTCCTCCACTGCGCCGCTTTGAACGCTTTCATCAATTTTTATGATTTGGTCGTCGGGATTGGCAAATTCATCCTTTTCCAAAAGAACGGTGTCCTCGGCTTCGATTCCAGCCACAGGCTCGTCGCCAAGCGGCTTTTCAACGTCGGCTTTTTCTGCGTATTCGCTTGAAGCCTTGACCTTGGCCTTGGCTTCGTCGATGGCCTTTTGGGCTTGCGCGCGCTTGGCGGCTACGTCATTGGCCAAGGCTTCGAAGCTTGCCGACGCGGCCTTGTAATCCTTGTAGGCGCCTTCAGGATTTGAAGTCGAATACTTTTGGTCGCCCTTGATTATCAAATCGGCGCATTCCTTGTATTCAGCCTTTCTGGCAATCTGGGCCTTGACGGCGTCGGCGGCCTTCTTTTGGGCAAGCGCGTTCTTGCGCTCTTCGTTTGCGAATTTTTTGTAAGACTTAAAGTAAACGGCGTAATAGCTGTTGTACGCGTCCAAAGCGGCCTTGCCAAATTTGGCGGGATCGGCTATCCCTGAAAAGGCGCTTTCGCTGCGGACGGACAAAGCCGCGCTCTTGATTTCTTCAACGGTGTTTTCAACCGACAAGGCGGCCTTGGCCATCGCGTCAAATTCCGCCAACGACTTTTCGCCGGCGTCGTAGTCGGCCTGCGCGTTTGGAGCCAAGCCTTCCGCGTCAATGCGCTCCTTAAGCTTTCTAGCCTTTGAAGCGTTGGCCAAAGCGTCAAAGCACGCCTTAAGTTTGGCCAGCTCCGCGTTGTGGTCCTTTCCGTCATTAAGATTCTTTAGGGCTTCAAAGGCCGTGTCGGTCAATGCGAACGCGTCCGCGTAATATTCCTTCGCTCCGGCTTCGATGGCCGCCTTGCGCGAGGCTTCGCAGGATTCCAAAGAGTTTCCGTTGTCGACGGGCTTTTCCTCTTGAGCTTGCTCGCCAGCGGAATCCTTTTCTTCCTCAGCGACTGTCTCTACCTTTGGAGTTTCCTCTTCCGCAACCTGTTGGGTTGACTTGCACGACGCGAACAAAAGAACTAACGACGCGCAAAAAAGCAGCGAAACTTTCTTCATTACTCCCTCCGAAGTTTTTTATTAAAAAAGATACCAAAATTATAGCGCAATTTTCAATTAAAGGCAACTTTTAGACACTTTTTTTTGCTTTTTTTTCAAAATAGGTGAAAAAATTCAAAAAAAGTTATATGATATGTCAGAAGCGCCTAAAAGGCGGCTTTAGGAGAAAACATGGACGATTTTTCTTTTAACATCGAAGAGAACGTTGCCGTGATTTCCAGCTCAAAGGGCGGCTGGAATTTGGAACTCAACAAAGTGGCTTGGGGCGACAGGCCGGCAAAATACGACTTGCGCTCTTGGTCGCCGGACCACAAAAAAATGGGAAAGGGGCTAACCTTCACCGACGAAGAGCTGAAGGCGCTAAAGGAAAAGCTGGACGCGCTTCCGCTGTGACGATACGTCTGGTATGTCGCTTCGCTAATTTTGCATTAGGTAGCGATTCAACAGCCCGCTCGCGCGGGCTGGCAATCAAGGCGCGGCTTGCGTTATGCGGGCCAGCCTTCTTCCCAAGCGGAAAGCGAGGCGCCTTTTTTTACGATTATCGAATACAGCAAGGTTTGCAAAAAGGTGTCTTCCATTCCGCTTCCGCTGGACCTTATTCCCATGTCCGCGCTTGAAAGCAAGGCCAAAATCGCAAGCGTCTGCCCACTCGACCAAACGCGCGCGGCAGATCCAAACTGCTCGCGGCTTTTTTTGCTAAAAAAACCGTTCGCCTTTAGGCTGGCCTCGTCGGTCTTTCCAAGCTTGGCCAAATTATGCCAAGCCAAAAGCCGCCTGAACGAATAAGTCAGCCCCGCTATCAAGGCTACGGCCGCCGAATCTTTTGAAAGGCGTATTTTTTGCAAAATGCCCAAAGAAGTCTCAAGGCGCTCGGCGGGGCTTTTGGACTGTTCCGCCATGGCGTCAAACAAAGTGAAAGCGTTTTCCTCGCGGTTGTGCTCGATCAGCTGGTCCACGTTCTGAACGCTGATTCTTGTTCCAGGCTCAAAGACGACAAAAAAGCGGGAACATTCGTTTTTCAAGGCTTGCGTGTTGTTCTCCACCAAGTCCAAAATTTCTTCGCAAGCGTCGTCGTCAATCGAAAATCCGTTCTTGGAAAAATAGTTTTTAAGCCAAGGAATCTTTCGGTTTTCGAACATTTCCCAAAACTGCTTTCTGTTTTCCTTTGGAACGATTTTTTCAAGCTTGGCGTCGCACGAAATCGAGTCGGCGACTAAAATCAAGACGCTGGCCTCGCCCGCCCCCTTGGCCCAAGACGCGATTTTTTCTATGTCTTCTTTGCTTTTTATGGAATCGGCGCCGTTGTAAACCACGCAAGTGGCCGCGCTAAAAAGGGATTCCGAATACAGTTGGACAAGCGCGCTCTGGGGATCCGTCTCCACCGAATAGTAGGTGTAGGTCTCCAGGCTGCCAAATTTATCTTTGAGGGATTTTTTTACCGCGGCCACGGCGTCGCTTCGTTCGCCAAATTCCGGGCCGCTAAAAAGATACAGGGGCGCGCTCATCGCAGGAACAAAGCGTTAGTAAGTGCGGACCAAGTTGGCCAAGATTCCCACAACGCGCACGTCGGTGCAGTAAATCGGATTGAAGGCGGGATTTTCCGGCTGCAGGCGAATTCTGTTCTGCTCCTTGTAGTAGCGCTTTAATGTGATGGCGTCGTCAAGGACGGCCACAACTATTTGTCCGTCCACAACGTCGCTGCGCTGCTCCACAATCGCCAAATCGCCTTCCAAGATTCCGGCGCCAATCATGCTCTGGCCGCGAACGCGCAACGCGAAGTAGCTTTTTCCGGGACGAATGAAGGGCTCGGCCAAAGTCACGTAGCCTTCAAGATTTTCTTCGGACAAGAGAGGCTTTCCGGCGGCGATTGTTCCGACAAGAGGAATCTTGTCAACGAACATCTTGGGTTCCTTTTGGCGCTCGTCGACCAAAATGCGGATTGAGCGGGATTTTTTTGAAGCCAAGGAAATGAAGCCTTTTTTTTGGAGCGCGACCATGTTGTCCTGAACGGCGCGAATCGACTTTCCAAAATGCTCGCTTATTTCGCGAACGGTTGGCGGATATCCGCTTTGGTCTATGAAATCGGCAATATAGTTAAGAACATTTTTTTGGACCTGCGTAATCTCTCTCATGTCACTCCTCCTCGAACTTTCCTTCAAACAATTTTTCTATGGCGGCGGCCGCGTCCTGCTCGTCGCTTCCTTCGACCTTAAGGGTAATCGTGGTGTTGTATCCGGCGGCCATCGTTATCACGCCCATAATCGACTTTGCGTTAACGACAATCGAATCTTTTTCAAGCGAAATTTCACTTTGAAACTTATTGGCCATCTGAGCTATCAACGAAGCGGGACGAGCATGAATGCCGGCTCGATTTCTTACTGTCAAAATTTTCTCAACCACAATTTCCTCCAAGGTCTATATATAAATCCGCGCCTTCGCGCGTCTCTAGTATGCGTCTTCAGTTCCGTAATAGGCCGCCTGCGCGTCGCCAGTCTCAATCCATTTAAGGATGTTTTGGTTAAAGTCTCGGGCGCTGTTGTAGCCCATCTTTTTAAGGCGCTCGTTCATGGCGGCGGCCTCTATGATGATGGGCAAGTTGCGGCCGGGCTTTACAGGAATTTCTATCGCCGGAATTTTCACGCCCAGCATGTCGATGGAACGGCCGGCAGTTCCCAAGCGGTCGTAAACTTTGTTGGGATCCCATTCCTCAAGCTCCACGACAAGCTGTATTTCCTTTTGCTCCAAAATTGAGCCTATTCCGTACAGCTGGGAAATGTTTATGATTCCCAAGCCGCGAATTTCCATGTGGTGGCTGATAAGGGAGTTGGCGCCGCGGCCCAAGACCGTGTTTCCGTTGACGCAGCGAACCTCAACAATGTCGTCGGCGACAAGACGGTGGCCGCGCTCGACCAGCTCCAGCGCCGTCTCGCTTTTTCCTACGCCGGAATGGCCGCCAAGCATGATGCCCTTGAGGAAAAAACGCAGCAAGGTATTTGGTATGAAAAAAGCTGACGGATTGTGTCGGTTCGGCCTTCTTGCGAAAGCTTGTTAAGAAAGGCAACCTCGCCGCGGCCAAAAAGCTGCACGCGGTTGTAGGCGAAGGCTTCAAAAAAGCCCGACAAGCCCAAGCCGGGCCTGTTTATTTCCGGAACGGTCAATTCCCTGGACAGCCCCCTGCGGCCAGCCACGCAACGCAAGTTCAACGCGTCATAGCCGGACAAATTGAGGTTCAAAAGGTCAAGGACTGTCCACTTTTTTTCAGCCATAGTGTATACTATACACAATTAGCGGCGGCCTGTCAATTGCCGCTCGTATTTTTTGTTTGAAAAACACTAACAATTTTGTTCGAGCGGTTTCGCCGCGACCTGCGGTCGCTGCCTAGCCACGGCTTTATCAGTACCGCTATTTGCCCTGAATCTTGTCCTTTTCCTTCTTGATTTTGTTGTCCAAAACGTCCATGACCTTGTTGAGCGCCGCTCCAAAGTCAAAGTCTTCCGAAGCCACATGGCCCTGCGCGCCCCAGCGGAAATTGACCGTGATGTCAAAGGCGTACTGCTTGTCATGCTTTACCTGGGTTATCAAGTCAACAATCAAGTCGTCGGCGTAGTCAACGCGCTTCAACTTTTTTTCTATCATGTCCGACTGCTTTTGTTCCAATTCAAATCCCACCGCTTTTACTGTCTTTGTCATATATCGCTCCTTGTTACAGTGATTTTCGCGCTTTTTTGGCGCGTTTTATACATTATAACACGCATGGGAAAATAAAGCAAATTATTTTTTTAAGAATGCGGAAGTCGTGTCAAGCGAAACAAGGCCGCGCGGGCCTGCTCTTCTTTGGAAAAAAATAAAAAGGGACTGTCATCTTTCGTAGGAGGAAGTGATGTTCATCTGAGCGCGGTATTTGGCCACAGTGCGGCGGGCGACTTTTATTCCGCGTTGGGCAAGCGCGTCGCAAACTTTTTGGTCGCTCATTCGCTTTTCGGAATTTTCCTCCAAGATTTCTTGGATTTGGCGCTGAACATTGTCCTTGGACGTGTCCGAAACGGCGGACGAGAAAAAATATTTTACCGGAAAAAGGCCCCATTGGCATTGAATGAATTTTGACGAAGCCATTCTGGAAACCGTGCTTTCGTGAACGCCTATTCGCTCAGCTATGTCCTGCATTTTTAGCGGAAGAAGATGGCCCGGCCCCTTGTCAAAAAAATCCGCCTGCCATTTCGCGATGGCGCAGGCCGCCTTTGCCATCGAGCTCTCGCGGTATTCCAAGGCCTCCAACAAATTTTTTGCGTCCAGGACAGCCTTGGCAAATTCCTTGCTTCCTTGCGCCTTGGCAAAATCCGGCGAAAGCCTTACGCATGGAATTCCCTTGTCGGAAATTTTTACTTTTAAAGAAAGATTCGCGTTTACATGAACAATCCTGTTCACGTAATCAACTTCTTCCTTTAAGTCGGAACTTTCGCCAACAAGCTTTTCGATGTAAATGTCGGGAAAAATGAAATTCGCGCTTTCTTGCGAAAAATCCCGCGCCGGAATCGGATCCAAAGTTTTTATAAAAGCCAGCGCCTCCTCCACGTCGGAAAGCTTCAGCCCTTTTAAATGCGCGAAAGTTTCTTTTGCAAAAGAAAGCTTTTCCCTCTCCGCCAAAAAGCCCTGAATTTTTTCCAAAATTTTTTTTCCCTGCGGGGGATTCAAAAAATCAAAGTGGCCGTCAAGCAAAAAAAGCGCGGCTTTGTTGGCCCCGCCCTTTAACTGGGCTTGAAGCAAAAGGCTTTTTTCAACGTTTTCCGCGCAAACGCCCGGCGGGTCAAAGGACTGGACAATCTTTAGACATTCTTCCAAAAGCTTTTCGTCCTGGCCCAACTTTTTGTCAATCAAAGACGCCGGCGCCAAAATGTAAAAGCCGCGCGAATCCAGGTTGCCGATAATTTTTTGGCAAAGCGCCTTTCGCTTGCCGTCAAGTGGAAGCAAATTCAGTTGTTCGCTTAAATGTGAAAAAAGGCTTTTTCGCTCGTCAGGCCTGCTTTCCAAAATTTCTTGGAAGGCGTCGGACTTTTCTTCGCCGGCCGCCGACGAAAAGCCGGAGCGCGAGTTTCCGTCGGCCGACACCTTGTAGCGCGCGCTTTTTAGGCCGCTTTCAAAATTGTCGGAAACAATTTCAAGCGCGGGATTGTTTTGGACTTGCGACAAAATTTCCTCGCGCAAATCTTCCGCCGGCATCGAAAGCAAATTCAAGGATTGGATTTGCTTTTGGCTCATGCGCTGCGCCTGAATTTGAGAAGCCCTTTGCTGCTGCGAAAATTCCATCGCCATAACTACATACTACCACATTTTTTTAAAATGTGATAGTATAAGGGGCATGAAAAACTTTGACAAATACGGACTGTCCGTTCCGGAAATTCTTTTGCCCAAAAACATCGACGTAAAAAGTTGGAGCGTCGTGGCTTGCGACCAATACACGCAAGACAGGGACTATTGGGCCGCCGCGCAAAAAGCGGCCGACAAAAAACCTTCCAGCTTGAACTTGATTTTTCCCGAAGTCTACTTGAACGACGACGGAAAAACAGAGCGCATAAAAAAAATAAAGCAAACGATGGCCTCCTACATCGACGGCGGAATCTTCGCCGCGCCGCAAAAAGAAATGGTCTACGTGGAGCGGACGACCGCTTACGGCCGCGTCCGAAAGGGCTTGGTCGCCGCGCTTGACTTGGACAGCTACGAATGGAAGCCCTTCTCCACGGCCTTGACCCGCGCGACCGAAGCGACAATCTTGGAGCGCATTCCGCCCAGAATGGAAATCAGGCGCGGCGCCCCCTTGGAGCTTCCGCACATAATGCTTTTGGCCAACGACCCCGGCCGCCTCTTGGTCGAAGGAATCGGAAACAAAATCAACTCCCGCAAAGACGCGCCCATTTACCAAGGCGAGCTAATGCAAAAAAGCGGCTCGATAAAAGGCTGGGCCGTATCCTCCGACGACGACCTAAAAAGCGTCGAAGCCGCGCTCCAAAAACTTTACGAGGCCGGAAGCAAAAACGGCTCCACATTTTTGTTCGCGGTGGGAGACGGAAACCATTCGCTTGCCACGGCCAAGGCCGTTTGGGAAGAGGAAAAAAAGCGACTGCAAGAAAGCGGCGCCAAGGCGGAAGAAATTCAAGAAAGCCCGGTCCGCTTTGCCCTTGTTGAAATCGTGAACATTTACGACGAAGGCTTGACTTTCGAGCCGATTCACAGGGTTGTCTTTAAGGCGGACTTCGCCGCGCTGATTGATTTCCTCAAGGAAAAGTTGGACGGAACTGTCGTCCAAACAAAAGACAAGGAAGAGCTTGAGGCCGCCGTAAAAAAATCGGCCGCCGACTTTGGCTTTTACTACAAGGAAAACGGAGAGCAAAAATGCGTCCTTTTGACGACAAAAATCACGGACTTGGCCGTAAGCCGCTTCCAGCCCGCGCTCGACGAATTCCTAAAGACGCAAGACGGCTCGGAGCTTGACTACATTCACGGAGCCGACGAAATTTTCAGGCTGGGGCAAAAAGACGGAGCGTTGGGAATTCTTCTTCCGCCCGTCGCAAAGGACTCCTTCTTTGACACAATCGGAAGCCTTGGCCCCTTGCCGCGAAAAAGCTTTTCAATGGGAGAGGCAAGCGAAAAGCGCTTTTACTTGGAGGCGCGGCGGCTCTTTTAGCGGCAAGAAAATCGTTTGCAAGACTAAAATTTCTAGCTAGCCGCATAAGTCGCAACGCTGCGCTTGCGGATTGTTAGCGGCAAGAGAATTGTTTGCAAAACTAAAAAGGGCCGGCCTAAGATTCAAGCCAAGCCTTTAGGGATTCGGCCACGCTTTCCATTACGAGCGGCTTTTTGAACAATTTTTGGGCGCCCAGGCCGAGCGCCTTTTCTTCAAGGCCTTGGTCTTGCAGCGCCGTAATCACAAGAATTTTGGGCTGGCAAAAAAAATCGTCTTTTACAAGGCGCTCGCAAAGCGAAAAGCCGTCCACGCCCGGCAAGTCCAAATCCAGGATAATGAAACCCGGCTTGGCTTGCGAGCAAAGGGCGCCGGCCTCAAAGCCGTCATAGGCTTGGAATATTTCAACGCCCTCAAAAGTTTTTTCCAAATATTTGGCCAGAACCAAGTTAAGGCCCTTGTCGTCGTCAACGATTAAAATTTTTCTTGACTGATTTTTGTCTTTGGGAGGAAGCGCGTCCAGCACTTCTTGCGGAACCTGCATCTTGCGGCTGGCCATAAAATCGGCCAAATCTTCAGGATAAACCCGGTACTGGCCGCCCGGCGTCTTAAAGGCCTTCAAGTGGCCGGCCTTGATCCAATTTATTGAAGTTTGGTTCACAACGCCGCAAAGACGCGCCACTTCCAGCGCCGAATAAACTTGCCTGTTCACGCCACTTTTTACCATATCTCTATTCTATCAAATATCTCTAACGTTGTCAAATTAAAAAAATAAAAAACGAACTTAAATGGCGGGTCCCAGCGACGAAAAAAAGCCTTGGCGCCCCCCGCCCTTCGCTCCAGGCTTGAGGCCTGCGGCCAAGCCGTCCGCTGACGGGCCCCTCCAAGTTTTTTTGTCTGCGTCCCGCCCCCTTTGTCCGTTTTTTGTTTTGATTTACCAGAACTGCGCAGCGCTCCTGGTCGCGCATTTTTTATTTTTTTTATTCACCAAGAACATCTCTGAGCGCGGCGGCGGACATCTTCCAACTAAAGCCCGCGCGCTGCATGGAGGCCATAAGCTTTTCGCCGCTTTTTCCCTGCGCGACAAACTTTTTGGCGGCCTTGCGGCAGATTTCACCTTCGTCAAATTCCTCAAAAAATGAGTCCACCGCTTCCTTTGAAATTTCCTTGTCGATTCCTCTTGCCGCAAGCTCCGACAAAAGGCGGCCGCGCCCCTCGTAGTGGCCGATTCGGCGGGAATTTAGCCAGGCGCGGGCAAAGCGCCGGTCGCTCAAAAAGTCCCGCTCCTCAAGCGCGTCCAAAACGCCTTCCACCGTCAGCTTGGAATAGCCCTTTTGCAAAAGCTTTCGTTCCAAGCCGGAGCGGCATTGCTCGCAACGCGCCAAAAGAGCCAGCGCTTTTTGGCTGGCGGCGGCGGCTTCCGTAGCGACGGGAGAATCTGATTGTGTTTGGGAACCGGCAAGCGCGCCGTCTTCTTTTTCTTCCATAATGCATAAAAAAAGCCCCCGCGAAAAGCAGGAGCTTTTTTTGCAAAAAACGCGAATTAGCGCTTGCTGAACTGGAAGCGGCGGCGAGCTCCGCGCTGGCCGTACTTTTTGCGTTCAACCATGCGGCTGTCGCGAGTAAGGTATCCGTTGGCCTTGAGCGCTGTGTGAGTGTCTTGGTCAACCTGAAGCAAGGCGCGGCTGATTCCGTGCAAGCAAGCGGCCGCCTGTCCGTTCAATCCGCCGCCCTGAACTGTAATCAAAATGTCAAACTTG
>ONET01000070.1 GCA_900316905.1 uncultured Treponema sp. | reverse complement strand
AATAGGAAGCGGCCCAACGCTCGCGCGCCCTTCCTTCGGCATGAAGAATGTCGCCCACGCAAATGACGCGGACCTTGTTTTCCTCAAGCGCGTCAATCACTTTGGCGCCTTTCGCGCCCGCCGGGCTTTCCGACAGTTCCGCAAAAAACGGCGCGATTTTTGCCAAATCGCAATTTAAAATGTTGTAAATAAATTCGGGCCGCGCGTGAATGTCGGGAACAATTATCGTTGCAAGCGCGGACGAAGCGCCGTTAGCGCCATTAGTTCCGCCCCTTTCGTCCAAAGCGCGAAAATCCAAAAGGCCGCCGGCGACGTCGGTTCCAGGAATCCGCTCCCTGTAAGAGGACTCTTCCGTGTCCAAGACAAAAAGAGCCCTTTTTGCCGCGTCCAAAATTTTCTTTTTGGACGGCAACCGCTCATGCTTTGAGAGAACAAAAAATTCGTTAAGGACTTTTGACCGGTTCACGGCTCAACCGAAAACCAAATTGGCCGAGCCAATCGTGATTTTGTCGCCGCGGCTAAGCTTTACGTACTTGTCCGCCGGAATGCGCTTTCCGTTCAGCAAAGTTCCGTTGGTGGAATTTTCGTCCTTAAGGTAGTAGTCGTCCTTGATTTTTTGAATCAGCGCGTGGTGGCGGCTGGCCAACTTGTTTTCAATGACGACGCTGTTGTCGCTTTCGCGTCCAAGCGTGATTTTTGCCACAAGCTGAATTTTCTGCTTGTTGAACATCAAGTACGAAACCGCTTTTGGGTCGGAAATCGCCTGAATGTGCTCGCCCACCGGGGAGCTTTCCATAATTGTTGAATCGTCCATACAAACATTATAAACCCAAATTTGAATTTTTTCAAATTATTTTGTATAATGACGCAATGAAATCAACGGCAAAAAAATCGGCGAAAAAAACTTTGGTCATAGGCTCAACATGCGTTGACGTTATAATCCGCGTTCCCAAATTTCCCGCCCCCGGGCAGGACGTGAACACAGACGGCTCAAAATGGTCTTTGGGCGGAACTGCCTTTAACGTGGCAAAGGCCTTGCAAAAAGCCAAAAGCCCCTTTGTCCTTTGCTCCCCTGTCGGAACGGGCGTCTACGCGGAATTTGTCGAACACGAGCTAAAGCGAAGCAAAATCCCGGTCTTTGCCAAAATCAAAAGCCAGGAAAACGGCGCCTGCTGGTGCCTGGTCAACGCCAAGAACGAGCACGCCTTTATTTGCGCGCACAAAGCCGAATACCTTTTTGACAAAAAATTCTACAAAAAAATAAATTTTAAGCAAGTGGACTCCGTTTATTTTTGCGGCCTAGAAATGGAAGAAAAAACCTCCGAAGCCCAAATCGATTTCCTTTTGGAACAAAAAGCGCTCGCAGCCCAAGAAGGGCGGCCGCTGAACTTTTTCTTTGACCCAAGCGCCCGGATTTCCTTCATAAAAAAATCCCTTCTAAAAAAAATCTGGCGTCTAAACCCGATTTTGCATTTAAACCAAAAAGAGGCTTTTGCCATCACCGGCCTAAACTCCATCCCATCCGCCGCGGCCGCCCTTTTTAGGCTGACCAAAAACGACGTGATAATGACGACAGGAAAAAACGGTTCCTACATTTTTGAGGCCGCCGAGCAAAGGGGACAAAAAGTTCCGGGAGTGGCGGCGAAGGTTGTGAACACAATCGGCTGCGGAGACGCGCACCTAGGCGTTTGCGTCGCGCGCGTAAAGGCCGGAGACAGCCTTTTTGACGCGGTGATGAAGGCCAACAAATACGCCGCGCGGGTGGCGGAGACCGAGAAGGCGTCGCTGTAAAGATTGTCGGGTCAAGCCCGACAATGACAGGGCTACCCGACAATGACAGGGCTAGACTTTGTTTTCAACGATGTTTTTGGCGGCCAGCTCAAAAAGGCGCTGGATCAGCTTTATGACTTCGTCGCGTGTTTCCCTGTCCAGCTCGCTCGCGGCCTTTACAATCGCGGCGGCCTGCTTGGGCCAATCCTTCCCTAAATCGCTGTTGGTCTTGGCGCCGCCTGCCGTAAGGACTTTGAACAAAGTCTCCACAATAAGGCTCCGCTTTTCTTTGTCCACGCCTTCAAGCCATTCGTTGAAAGTCTTGTAAAATAAATCGCTGGCCTTGTCAAAGCCTTCAACCGTCTTAAAGGAGCGCGGCTCCACAAACCAAGAAAATGGCTCGTGCTGCATCAAGCCTTGCGCGCCGCTTTGCACTACGCCGTAATCTCCGGCGTGCCTAAAAATCATTCCGACAATCGAAAGCTTTGGATAATACGAATGTAAAAGCGGAAGAATTTTCTTTAGCCGCGCGTCTTCGATTATCTCCCGCCTAAAGCCCGGTCCGTCAAAATTGTAGACGCGCTCAAGGCGCCTTTGGACTTTGGGCGCGACAAAGGCGCTTGAATAAACGGCCAAGTTTCCGCCCTTGGAATGGCCGCCGACCAAAATTTTCCCGCGCGTCTTTTTTGCCGCGCCTTCAAGGTAAGCCAAAGCGTCGCGCTGCGCCGGAACCGATTCCTCTATCGCAAGGTTAAAGTCTTCCTTCCAGCCCACGATTGTGTCGTCCGTTCCCCTAAAGGCCACAAAGGGGTTGGCGCTGCGGGGCTTTTCAAAAAACGCGACCGCCGAAAACTGCTCTTCGTTTTGCAAGTCAATTTTGCTCACATAGCCGGACATGAAAAGTTTTCCAAAACGGGCGGAGGCGGCGCAAAGTTCCAGCAAGCGCACAGTCCTTTGTGAAATCAAGGCGCCCAAATCGCAGCGCCTCTTAAAGTCCGGGCTTGACTTAAAGGCCGCCCACAAATCTTTCACAGAAGTTTTTTTTGAAAAGTCGGCGGAAAGAAGCCCGTCAAAATCCAAGTAAGAAAGCTGACACAAAATCAACGCGTCAACGTCGCAAAAGGCGCTCTTTGAAAATGGCAGGTCGCCGCGCCATTCAAGATAATCTATCAAATCCATGGCAGTCCAACTATTTTCTTTTCAAGTACATAACGCTCTTTGGAGGCATGTAGAATTCGCCGTCGTAATGACATTCGTTTCCGCCAAGCAGCTCCAAAAAATCGCCATGCAAGCCTTCAAAGGCCGCGTAGCCGTGTCCATTTTTTACAGGAACCTTGTAATCATACTCGCTTATGTTTATCGACACGACAATCGTTTCGCCGCAAGACGAGCGCTCAAAAACCAACTGTTCTTTGGCTTGGAAAATTTGCTTGTAGTCGCCGTACATCAGCGCCGGCGAATTGTTTCGCGCCGCCAACGCCTTTTGAATCAAGTCCGTCAACTCGTTCCACTCCGGCTTTTCAAAAGCCGGCCGCATGACCCAATGGTTTTCCTCGTCCCAGCCTTCAACGCCCCACTCGCTTCCATAGTAAATGCAAGGAAATCCGGGAAGCGCCGGCAAAAGGCTCCATCCAAGCGGGATCAAGCTCTTGTCATTCACGGCGCTCGCGAAACGGGCGATGTTGTGGTTGTCCAAAAAATTCATCATCGGAACGTTCTTGAATATTCCGTCCTTGCCAAACTGCCGGTTCAGCGTGTAGGCCAATTCAAAAACATTCTTTCTGTTGAACGAATTGCAAATCGAGTCGCGCAGCTCGCGGTTTTCGGCGCTCTGGCATTGATAGCGGCCGATGTATTTTTCAGCCTCAATTCCGTCAAACATTTCGGCGACAAGCGAAATGCTTCCGCCAAGGCCCGCGCCCATGTCCAAGCAAAGCTTTCTAAAGCGCTTGACAAATTTTTTAGGAAGATATTCCTGCAGGCAAAGACGGAATCCGTCAAAGCGGTAAAGGTCTTCGGATTTTCTTACGGCTCCAAAAATGTGCTGGACAAGATCCTCGTTGTCCAAGTTGAGCTCGGGAAAATCCCAGTTGTTTTTCCACGCCTTGTAGTAAAAGCCGTCGTTGCAAGGCGTGTTGCTCTTAAAGTCAATGTCCTTGAACCAGTCTATGTATTTTGAATTTTCCAAGTTGGCGCGCACGTCGCGGAAAGCCCAAAAGCCCCGGCCCACATTGGTAAAGAGCGCGTCAAAGACAATTCTAAATCCGTTGTCGTGCAAGACCTTGCAGACTTCGGCAAAATCCTCGTTGCTGCCCAAGCGGCTGTCAAGCGTGTAAAAGTCTCGGGTGTTGTAGCCGTGCGTGTCGCTCTGCAAGGCCAAGTTAAAGAAGATGGACTTTATTCCAAGCTTCTTTAAGTGCTCGACCCAATTTAAAATTCTGTCCACGCGGCGGACGGGACGGCTGGCGGCGTTCCAAGTGTTGGACCAGTCCCATGAATTTTCATGGGGGCTTCCGCAAAGGCCCAAGGGAAAAATTTGATACATTGAAGAACCGTCAAACCAGCTTACGTTCATCTTGAACCGTCCGCCCCGCTTGTCACTCTATGTCTCCGCGAAGAATTTTCCTGACCAAAACGCCGGAAGGCTGCAAGTCGCTTTCGGCCCAGCCGCCCTTCGCGTCCCGGTCCTTGTTGAATTTAAGCGTTCCAGAATCTTCGCCCTTGTTGTTGACCGACCAGTTGGCCCAAGAAATTTTGTTCTTGGCCATAAAGCGCGTCCATTCCAAAGTTTCCTTCTCAAAAACTCCGCCGTCGCCAGAGGCAAGCGTAGTTCCCCACTCGGTGACAAAAACAGGAAGGCCTTTCTTGAGCGCCTTTTTCAAAACCTTGCGGCTTGAAGCGCCGTGGCTTCCGGCGTAGAAGTGCAAGGTGTACATTATGTTCTTTTGTCCCTTGATTGGATCTTTTGCCGCGCTAAGCAAGTCGCTTGACCATACCGGAGTTCCAACGACAATCACGTTGTCGCAGTGTTTTCTGATTATAGGAATTATCTTTTCGGCGTAAGGCTTTATGTTGTCCTTCCAAGTGACTTCCTTGCCATTCGGCTCGTTGCAAATCTCGTAGATGATGTTGGGGCAGTCGGCGTAAGCGGAGGCGATTTTTTCAAAGAATTCTTCGGCCTTCTTGACGTACAAGAGCGGATCGCGCTCGGGAAGAACGTGCCAGTCAACGATGACATACATTCCCAATTCCTTGGCCGCCTCGATTGAATCAATCACCTTGTTGGCGATGGCGGGATTGTTCACGTAGCCGCCGCTTTCGCCGGCATACATCGCGGCTCGCCAAAGGTCGGCGTTCCAATCGTCGCGCAGCCACTTGATGACATTCTTGTTGGCAAACTTTCCGTGCCAGTGCAGGCCGTGCGAGCTCATTCCGCAAAGCTGGACTGGGTTTCCGTCTTTGTCGCAAAGCTGGATTCCCACAACTTGCAAGGCGCCGTGCCGTTCCACCGGACTGGACTTGTCGTTCAAAAATTGGCGGGGCTCAACTTTTTTTGAGCAAGAAACAAGCGCGATCGCAAGCGCAAGGCCGGCGGCAAACAAAATGATTTTTTTCATGACATTTTCTCCTAACAAAAAAGGCGCGCGGCCTATAGATATTTCACGGTTTCAGAAAGCGGCTTTCTGTCAGCGTGGCGGGGGCTGGGCTCGGCGTCGGCGGCCGGGTAGCCTACGTCCAAAAGGCAGACCAAATGCAAATTTTTTGGCAAGGCAAAGGCCTCGATGATTTTAGCCGCGTCAAAGCCGCGCGCCCAAAGGGTGCCCAATCCAAGCTCGGTTGCCTGGAACATCATCGCGCTTGTCACGATGGAAGCGTCAACCTCGCCGCCGTCGTAATGGCCGCAAGGATAGTAGGTGTAGGCAGTGTCGCCCATATTTTTGTAGCTTTCGTCGGAATCGTAGCAAACCATAAGGACAACAGGCGCGTCAAAGGCCATTTGCGTGGCCTCGCGAATTTTGGAAATCGCCTCGGGGCTTTTTAAGACAAAAATTCTTTGGCTTTGGGAATTTTTTGCGGTCGGAGCCAGGCGGCCGGCCTCCAAAACTTTTTCAAGCTTTTCGTCCTCGACTTTCTTGTCGGAAAATTTGCGGACAGAATAGCGCGCTTTTGACAATTCTAAAAAATCCATAAATTCATTCTACATCTAAACGGCTCAAAAATCAAGCGAAAGCGCGCGGCTTGAATTTTTGCCGCTTTTCCATTATATTGGCGAAATGCAAAAGATTATCGTAGTAGGGTCTGGCGGCCGCGAGCACGCCATAGCTTGGAGGCTTGCGCAAAGCCAATTGGTAAAAGAGATTGTTTGCGTTCCAGGAAACGGCGGAAGCGCCACAGAAAGCAAGTGCGTCAACGTTCCGCTGGAAGAGGCCAAGGGCCTTGACGGAAATCCCTACGTCGCGCTGGCCAAAAAACACGGCTGCGACTTTGCGGTAATCGGGCCGGAAGACCCCTTGGCCGACGGCTTGGCCGACGAATTTTGGGCGGCGGGAATTCCTTGCGTTGGCCCCAAAAAGGCGGCCGCCCAGTTGGAAGCCAGCAAAGATTTGGCCAAGGCCTTCATGAAAAAATATTCCGTGGCCGCTCCGTCAAGCGAAACATTCACCGAGCAGGCGGCCGCCGTTGACTACATAAAGAGCAAGGGCGCCCCCATCGTGCTAAAGGCCGACGGACTTGCCGCCGGCAAAGGCGTTGTGGTGGCCAAGACTGTGGACGAAGCCGTGGCCGCGGTCGACGACTTGATGAACTCGGGCCGCGTCGGCGACGCCGCAAAAAAGCTTTTGGTGGAAGACTACCTTGCCGGAATCGAAATGTCTGTTTTGGCAGCCGTAAGCGTGACGCCGGAAGGCGCCAAGGCCGACAAAGCCGCGATTCTGCCCTTCCTGCCCGCCCGCGACCACAAAAGATTGAACGACGGAGCCAAGGGCCCCAACACCGGCGGCATGGGAGCGGTTTGCCCGCTGGCCGACGTGACTCCAGACATTATGGAAGCCTTTGACAAAACGATTTTGCAGCCCACCCTGCGCGGCCTTGTGGCTGAAGGCTTTGACTATAGGGGCTTCATCTTCTTTGGCGTCATGATAACAAAGGACGGCCCCAAGCTTTTGGAATACAACGTCCGCCTTGGCGACCCGGAAACGCAGGCCGTCCTTCCGCTGATGGACTTTGACTTTGCCGCCTTGTGCAAGGCCATAAGCGACGAAAGCCTCAAGGGCTTTGAAATGAAGTGGAAAAATGAATTTGCCGTGGCCCCTGTGGCGGTTTCAGGCGGATATCCCGGAAGCTACCCCAAGGGAAAGGCCATCAGCATAGACCAAAAAGTGATTGACCAAAACGGCGCCAAAGTCTTTGTGGCCGGCGCCGTGGGAAAAGAAAGCCTGCAAACAAGCGGCGGCCGCGTCCTTGCCGTTTGCGCCAAAGGACAAAGCTTTGACGAGGCGTGGAAAAAGGCCTACGCCGCCATGCAAGGCGTTTCATTTGAAGGAATGTTCTACCGCAAAGACATCGGGCTTCCCGGCGCCGCAGTCTCTGACTAGATTCTAAACAACAAGTCCTCGTAACAAGGATATGGCTTGTAGCCTTCGCCCAAAAGCGGCTCGATTTCGTCGGCCACCGCGCGCGTGCTGGCCATCGCCGGAAGCACGCTGTCGGCGTAGGCGCGGGCGCGCTTCATGAAGTCGGCCTCGCTCTTGGCGGCCAAATGCTTTTGGCAAAGCTCGTCCTTCTTTTGCGAAAGGCTGGACGTAAGCTCGTCCAACTTTTTTAGGAGCGAGACTTGCGCCTGGGCCTTGGCGCCTGGAACAACGGCGTTTAGATTTATGGCAGTCTGCGCGACCGCGTCTATGTATTTAAAGGCGGCCGGCAAAATGTCCTTGTTTATCATTTCAAGCATCGTCTCAACTTCGATGTTCAAGACCTTGCAGTATTTTTCAAGCTTGATTTCGTAGTGCTCCCTAAGCTCTTCCTCGCTGTAAACGCCTGTTTCCGTGTAAAGCTTGACGTTCTTTGGATCAAGATAATGTTCCATCGCGTCCGGCGTGGCAGGCAAATTCAACAGGCCGCGTTTTTTGGCCTCCTCGACCCAAGCCGCGTCATATCCGTTGCCGTTGAAGATTATTCTCCAGTGCGCGGTGATTTCTCTTTTTATGAGGGAACTTAGGGCGGACTCAAAGTCGCTCGCCTTTTCCAACTCGTCGGCAAAGACTTTAAGCGTGTAGGCCACAATCGCGTCCAGCGTGGTGTTGGGGCCGGCGATTGAAAGGCTTGAGCCGCAAGAACGGAATTCAAATTTGTTTCCGGTAAAGGCAAAGGGCGACGTTCTGTTTCTGTCGGTGGAATCCTTGGGTATCGGCGGAAGGACGTCGGCGCCTATCGTCATCTTTGTCTTGGAGCGGCCTTGCATCGGCGTTCCGTCCTTGATTGACTGCAGCACGTCCAAAAGCTCGTCGCCGACATACATGGACATGATCGCGGGCGGCGCCTCGTTTCCGCCAAGACGGTTGTCGTTTCCGGCACTGGCCACGGAGATGCGCAAAAGGTCTTGGTTTTCGTCAACGGCCTTGATCACCGCCGTCAAGAACAAAAGGAACTGAGAATTTTTTTCCGGCGTGTCGCCCGGCTCCAAAAGGTTTTCGCCTTGGTCGGTTGACATCGACCAGTTGTTGTGCTTTCCGCTTCCGTTAAGGCCGGCAAAGGGCTTTTCGTGCAAAAGGCAGACAAGGCCGTGCCTGCGCGCCACCTTTTTCATCACTTCCATCGTAAGCTGGTTTTGGTCGGTCGAAAGGTTTGTGGTCGTGAAAATCGGCGCCATCTCGTGCTGGGCTGGAGCGACCTCGTTGTGCTCGGTCTTGGAATAAATTCCGTACTTCCACAAGGTGTCGTTGAGGTCTTCCATATACTTTACGATTTTGGGATTCAAGGCCGCGTAGTATTGGTCGTCCATTTCCTGGCCCTTTGAAGGCTTGGCTCCAAAAAGCGTGCGGCCGGTCATGCGCAAGTCCTTGCGCTGGTTGTAAAGGTTTTCGTTTACGATAAAATATTCCTGCTCGGGGCCGACCGTGGTGACCACATGCGTCGCGGTCTTGTTGCCAAAAAGGCGCAGGACGCGCAAGGCCTGCTCGTTAAGGGCTTCCATCGAGCGCAAAAGCGGCGTCTTTTTGTCCAAGGCCTCGCCCTTGTAGGAGCAATAGGCGGTCGGAATGCAAAGGGTGTGTTCCTTTACAAATGGATAGGATGTCGGGTCCCAAACGGTGTAACCGCGCGCCTCGTAAGTGTCTCGGCCGCCGCCGCTTGGAAATGACGACGCGTCCGGCTCGCCCTTCACAAGCTCCTTTCCGCTAAAGGTCATTATCACAGTTCCGTCCGACTGAGGAGAAATGAAGCTGTCATGCTTTTCCGCGGTGACGCCTGTGAGCGGCTGGAACCAGTGGGTAAAGTGCGTGGCGCCTTTTTCTATGGCCCATTCCTTCATGGCTTTCGCCACTTGGTTGGCCAAGTCGATGTTCAAAGGCTCTCCGCTGTCAAGGGTTTTCTTAAGGGCTTTGAAAGTCTCCTTGGGGAGCCTTTCCTTCATAGTTTTTTGATTAAAGACCATCGAGCCAAAAAGCTCGGGAACATTAGTGCGCGCTGTCATTTTCTTCATATACATCTTTTAGGAACTTTTGTCAATAGTTTCGTATAATTTATAACTAATAATGATACAGAAATTATAATAAAAAGTGATAAATTATGAACATCTTAAAATGATTAGCAAACTTTGAACTTAGCTTCAATTTTCGGTTTGTTTCCTGCCACAAGATACTGCTTTGCCAGCGACTCAGCCTGGATCCAATTTATTTCGTCAAATTGGCGTTTTACACTAGAAGAAAAGAAAGCATTCAATTCTTCAACTGAAATTGTGCCGCCGATTTCATCCAAAAGTTTGCAAACTCCATCATGGACAAAAGGACAGTCGAAAGGATATTTTTTTTTGAAAATTTTGAGCCACTTGTTTAGCGCCGAATGCGTTGATTTGTAGAAATCTTCTGTTTTGGAAAGCCCCGCACCATTATCGTATTTAAAGCAAGTGGCGTTGGTCATCGAAACTTTCCATTTGCCTTGCAAAAGAAGACGCATAATCAGGTCTGCGTCCTCACCGCCGAAGCCAAGTTGTTCGTCGAAGCCGCCTAATTCGTTGAATGTTGTTTTGTTAAAAAGGCAGGTGAAATTTCCGTTTATGAACCAATTTTTGTCATTGCTTGGGAAACCCTTTTTTACGCCGTTAATTTCGTAAGGAGCGAAAACCAGCGAACTTTCAGCTTTGAAAGCTTCCTCCAAATAGTTTTCCGCCAATTCATCGTCGGCATCAAGAAAAACAAAAAACTCTGTGGGGCATAATTCGACTAATTTATTTCTTGCGGAACTTGCGTTCAATCTGTCTGAAACTACGCACTTTACAGCCCCGTCAATTCTTTGGAGTTTTTCTTTTCGAGACGCGCTTTTCTCGTCCATAAGAAGAACAAGAATTTGAAATGAGGGAAGCGTTTGACGCACTGCCGACAACACGGCTCGTTCAATAGTTTCGCTTTTTTCGTAGCAAGGAATTAAAACGCTTATGTCTTTTTGCTTGTTAATGTTCATATTGCCACACGGGCAATCTATAAAACACATTTCCTTTAGAAAGTGAAACATGATATATGGCAGCTTATCCGAATTTTTCATAACAATTTCAGAATGATTATAGTTCAAAATATATGATTTTGGACTGTTGGTGAGTCAGTTCAAATAATTATGAAAACGCAACCAAAAAGATGTTTTTTAATTAATCCTTATTTTTATCGAACCACTCCAACTCCCTGTAAGTTGGGTGTCCGTGTTTTCTTGGCTTATTGGCTAAGGGCTTTGGACGCTTTACCTTGGAATATTTAGTTATGAATCGCTTGACTGTAATCCATCTGACATTATATTTTATAGCCAAAGAGTTCACGCTCGCTCCTTTTTTGTACAAATCCATAAGCTCAGCTTCATATTTGCGCAGTTTCACAAAATAAACCGTTTCTCCCTTTTGGCGGCCTATTCGTTTTCCCTTCGACCTTGCAACCGCGAGCCCTTGCTTTGTCCTTTCTGATATAAGTTCACGCTCTATTTGAGCGGAAAGTCCGAACGCGAACATGAGCACAGAAGATACTATATCGTTGTTGTTGGCGGGATTGAGGTCGAAGTTATTCTTTATCGCCACGCAACGAACCTTTTTCTTTTTCAAGACGGAAATAATGTCAAAAATCATCGAAATGCTTCTGCCAAGCCTCGAAAGTTCTGTTACAACAAGAATATCGTTTTCTTTCAGTTTGTCCAACAATCCGCTAAGGCGCCGCTTGCCGAAATCAACGCATCCGCTTTTTTTCTCCTCAACCCATTCATCGACAGAGAACCTTTCCGCAAGCGCCTTTTTTTGATTTTCAAGGTTTTGTTCCTCGGTGGATACCCTAATATAACCGTAAATCATTTTCATTCCTCCTAGAAACAAAACAATCACAGGAGAAAAAAAAGACTAAATGCTTAATTTAAACGGACGGACAGATTGGAAACGAACAAATCTCAACCGTCCGCTCAATTTTGTCAAACAATGTCCCTTATGGATGGCTTCTTTGCGACAACACTGTTAGAA
>ONET01000094.1 GCA_900316905.1 uncultured Treponema sp. | reverse complement strand
TCGTATGTTTCGGATTTCTCCGACTTCCGCCTTCCTTACCGTTCTCTTCCCTTCCCTGCTTGTTCCAAAGAGCTCCGCCCGTGTTTCAGAGCGGTAAAAGAGAATCTAGCGCTTTTCGCAAAAACTGTCAAGAGCCGGACGCCTTTTTTTTAAAATTTTTTTGTTTTTTTTTCGCGTTTTTTTTGGGGGCTTGCGGGCGGAGGGCCGGAGGAAGGAGATTCCGGGTGGGAATCTTCCGGGCCGCGCCCGGCTGGAGCGGCGCGGAGCAGCCCGCGCGCGGGCGCGGGCTGACCGCCAGGGAACCGCGCAAGGCGGGTGGCCCGTACGAGCCGGCGCCGAAAGGAATGCGAGCGGACGGCCGCCATTCGCTTCGCGCCAAATAAAAAAAGCCGCGAGAAACCGCGGCCCTTTGTAAAAACTACAGACTTTTTTAGCCCAAGAAAACTTGTCCTTGGCCGTCGATCGCCAAGATTGACTTGCATTCCGAGCAGCGGAAACGGCCGGCCCTTATGGCCTTGAGCTTTCGCTGGCAAACAGGGCAGGCGAAAATCTTGGGGAAAAGAGAATTGGTCTGCGTTGAGCCGCTCTTGAAAAAAGAGACGGCTTCTTCTGTGGAATTTTTGATGTTGAAGAACTGGGAGAAGCCCAACAATTGGAAGACTTCAAAAACTTTGGGCTGGATCTCCAAAAGAACGATGTCGCCGCCCTTTGGCTTGACCAACTTGAGAAAGGCCGTGAAAGAGCCGATGCCCGTTGAGGAAACATAATTGAGCGCCGAGCAGTTGAAAATCAAGTTAACGAAGCCGGCTTCAACAATTTTGTTGATTTTCTTTTGGAAAAAGCTTGAGTTGTAAGTGTCCACATATCCGTTAAGAATGATCGAGACGCAATTTGGAACGTCTTCGATTTTGGACAGGGTGATTTTTAAGCTGTCGTCTTTTTCGTCGTTAAAACCGGGAACAAGCGTGTTATTGTTTACCATAAGGTCTACCTCAACTTTACTCTTATGTATTCTATCAAAAAATTCCTAAAATGTCAAATTTTATTGTGAACTTTTATATATTTTTATCGGCTTAAACGGCGCTTTTTTTTAGCAGTCTTGCAAAAATAATCGTTTTTTTCATATAATGGCGCAATGAATTTAAGCAAGGTTTACGTAGTTCTTTGCCGTCCCGAGGAAAGCAGGAACGTGGGAGCGGCGTGCAGGGCCATGGCCAACAACGGAATTTCTCATTTGAGGATTGTCGGAAGGCGCGAGGATTTTGACGAAGAGCGCGTCAGGATTTTGGCCATCCATGCGGCGGAAATTTGGGAAAAGGCGGAATTTTTTAATTCTATAGAAGACGCCACGGCGGACTGCGCCGTAAGCGCGGCCACAACGCGGCGAAGGGGCAAAAGGCGCAAGGGAAAGCTTTTTTTGCCGGAGGAATTTTGCGATTTTGTCCAGGACAGCGACGCGAAAATCGCGGTAGTTTTTGGAAACGAGCGGACCGGCTTGACGGACGACGAGGTGGCCGCGTGCTCTACGGCCGTGACGATTCCGTCGTCGGAAGGCTTCATGTCGCTGAACCTTTCGCACGCCGTGCAAATAATTTGCTACCATTTGTTCCGCGCGGACCGGCCGAACTTTAAGGGCTATGAAAAAATCGACTTGTCCAGGCTGGACAAAACCGTATCGTGCATGACGGACAACTTGCAAAAAATCGGCTTCTTTAAGATTGCGGGAAGGCCGGACATGGAAAATTTTTGGCGCGGAATTTTGTCGCGCGCCGCCTTGTCGGAAAGCGAGGCGAAATACATAGAGAAGACGTTCACAAAAATAGCCGGACTGGCAGCCCGCAACGCCGCCGCGCTTGACGGACAAGCGCGGCAGGACAAGAAATGACTAAAAGCTGATCGAGTCTTCGTCGATTACGCCGGTGTCACGGGAAAGGATCGCGGCGCGCCTCAAGCACGCCTTGAATTGCCTGAAGTTCCCCGGCCAATCGCATTCGGTCATTTTTTTGAGCGCGCCTTCAGTGATTGAAAACGAGCGCGCTGATTTTTTTTGAATTTCGTCCAGCTCGTTTTGAACCAAAAGCGGAAAGTCGTCGCGCCGCTCGCGCAAGGCCGGAACTTCTATCGGAAAGTCTACGATTCTCCAATAAAGGTCTTCTCGAAAAAGCCGTTTGCGGACCATTTGCCTTAAGTCGGCGTTGGTCGCGAATATCAAGCGCGCGTCGCTTTTAAATTCTTCGTCGGAACCGACCGGCCTGAAAATTCCGGTTTCAATCACCCGCAAGAGCTTTGCCTGGCAGTCCAAGGAAAGTTCCGCGATTTCGTCCATGAACAAAGTTCCGCTGTCGGCTTTTTTGAAAAGTCCTTCCCTGTCGCGCGCGTCGGTGAACGCTCCGCGAACGTTGCCGAAGAGGTTGCTTTCAAACAATTCCTTGTTGCCGTTGGCCATGTTGGCTATCACAAAAGGCTTGTTCTTGCGCGGAGAAAGCTCGTGGGCAATTTGGGCGGCCAAGGTTTTTCCCGTTCCGCTTTCGCCAAAAAAAATGAGAGGCGTGTCGGTGTCAGCCACCATTAAAATTTTCCGCTTTATTTCATTGAGCTTTTCGCAGGAACCGATGAGGCGCAAAAATTGCGGAACCATTTTAAAGTTGTCCGAGGACTCTTTTTTTGGCGTAGCCCAACGCGAACTTGACAGGGAACGGTAATCCTTTAGCCCTTTCGTGAAGAAAAGGAAGAATGTTTTTTTGGTGAACGGATACGGAACGGTTTTCGCCTTGTCGGACAAGTTGCTGTAGTAGGCGGAAATTTCCGATTCGCAAGTAAGGACAAAAATCCTTCCGCTAAAGAACGAGCAAATGTCGTTCCACCTGCCAAGCTTTTTTTCGCGCAGGGCTGTCGGCGTGTCGATGAACACGTAGTCAAAGTCCTCAGGGCTTTTCATCAATTCCGCGATTCGCGAATCTGAAAAAAGGCCAAGCTTGAATTCCTCTTCAAAGATGCACTCAAAGAAGAGCAAAACGCTGCAGTCCGAAGCGACCACCGCAATCGAGGCGTTTGCGATTTTTGAAAACAACATCTGTTACTTTTTTAAAATTCTGTGCCAAACTAATAGTATTTTAAAGTATAAATACGGAAAAAGCAAGAAAATTTTTAACGGATTTCGCAAAATTTCGCTCCAGATTTCAAGGCCCGCGTCAAAGGTGGATTCGCTCACGCGGTGAACTTGGTCGCTGAAAATTCCGATTGCGTCGCGATAGTATATGAACGCGCTTGAAGAGAAGCGGTTGCGGCGCGCGTAAGGCCAGCAGTCTTTTTCCTTGATGCCTTCGCTAAGCAAGACCAATGACGGAGACGCCTTGTAAATCGCTTGAATGATGTCGTCCTCTTGCGTCTTTGGATAGTAGCCGACATACCTGCCGACAACCCGCAAGTTGGGAAAAGTCTTCTTGACGTTGCCGACAGCCTTTTGCAAAGACTTTTTCTTTCCGCCCAAAACATAAAAGCTGCGGTAATGGTTGTCCAAAATCGTAAGAATGTCTATGAGGGCTGTGAAAGGATTGTAGCGCGAAGGCGTTTCCCGCTTTAGGAACGCGGCGGCTTTTATTATGCTTTTTGATATCGGAAGGACAAGGTCCGCGTTTTTAACGCATTCGGAAAAGGCGTTTTTTCCGCGCGCCTTTAGAAGCCCCCAAATGGAAAGGAACACGATTTGCTTTGTTCCGGGCTTAGCGAGCAACTCCAAAATTTCGTTCTCCAAATTTTCCGGACGGCAAATGTCAACGCCCACGCCGGTTATGTTAATTCTTTCAATAGCCATTTTAGTCCTCCTATAATACGACTGTCCGCGCGAGTTTGGTCGCGATTGCCAGCGCTCGCAAGAGCGCAGTTGGATAAACTTCCAATAGCAAAACGGAACGTAGCGCGGATGTTATGTCGCTTCGCTCCATTTTGCTAGTTGAAATTTATTCAACCGTCCGCTTTCGCGGACTGACAATGTCGCTCATGCGGCGTCGTTCAATCTTTGGATTGCTTCCGATTTTGTCGCCGCTAGTCCTCCATATAGTACGGCTGAACGCGCAAGCCTTGCCGCTAGTTGTCCAACGCGCTTTGAATCGCGGCCGCCGCGTAGAGGGCGGCGGTTTCGCAGCGCAAAATATTCGTGTTAAAGTGAACCGCCTTAAAGCCGCGCGACAAAAACAATTCACATTCGGAAGGACTTATTCCGCCCTCCGAGCCGACAGCGTAAACGCAAGCGTCGTTATCGCGGCGGCCTTTTTCAAGTTCAAGCGCGGCGGCGAGCGGAACAGTTTTTTCCGTCCTTTCATATAAGAACGCCTTCAAAGCGCCTGGCGCGATTTCGTCAATCAAGTCAAGCGCGGCCGACAGTTTGCGCGGCTCAAAAATTTTTGTCGCGACAAGCGAGCCGCTTTGCTGGCGCGCCTCGCGGACAATGCGTTCAAAGCGGTCGGACTTTTGCAAGGCTTTTTCAGAGCCGCCTTGAGTGTAGTCTCCGATGACCGGAACAATCGCGGCCACGCCGCATTCAGTCGCCTGGCGGACAATCAATTCCATTTTCGGCGGCTTTGGAATGAACTGCAAAAGAACAAGCCGGGACCGCGAGGCGCCGACGTTTTGGGCTTGCGAAAATGCCGCGCTGTCGGAAGGCGCGCCGTCTTTGGATTGCGAAGAGCATACCTGCAGCGTCAATTTTTTGGCGCCGTCGTCAACCTTGCAAAGGGTGGATTCCTGCGAAAGGCCGCCCGGAAGCGAAAGGACCAGCATGTCGCCGACTGAAAGTCGCAAGACGTTCCGCAAATAGTGAAAATCCTTTCCGCTTATTTCCAGGAGTCCTTTAGAATTTGGAGAAACGGAGGAAACGAACTGTCTCATTTGCCAGAGGCGTCCTTATCTTTGCCGGCGTTTTTTTCGTCGACATTTTCTTTCGCTTCGGCCTCTTCCTGCAACTCCTTCAAAGTCTTGGTGCTCTTTACAAGCGACTTGAAATTTCCTTGGTCAAGAATTTTCATCGCCTCGACAAGCTGAACGTCAAAGTCCAAATCATAAAGGCGCGGATCTTTTGTCCTTCCGACTTCGATGCGGATCAAACGGCGGAGCAGGCGCGAATCCAAGTCGTAGTCCTTGCGCAAAAGTTCCGCGTAACTGGCGATGTCGGCTTCCGTCATGTCAGGATGGTTTTCGACATGCTTTCTAATCGTCTCGTCTTCGGAAAGCTTTAAGAAAGCCTTTGTCTGCTCTTCCGTGTATTCGGGGCTAAGGGCGATTTCCTTGTCCGGCGGAATTCCGATTTTGTCGATGTTGGTGTCGCTGGGCGTGTAGTAGCGCGCCATCGTCACTTTGATTCCGTCGTTATGCTTAAGCGTCATCACTTGCTGAACGCTGCCCTTGCCGTAACTGCGCTCGCCGACCAAGTAGGCCAAGTGGTTGTCTTTAAGAGCGCCGCTCAAAATTTCCGACGCGGAAGCCGAGCCTCTGTTTATCAAAACGGCAATCGGCATGTCCTTTACAATCGTGTTGTCGGCGTTGGCGTTGATTGACCGCGTCTCAAAGCTCAAGCGGCTTTTTGTGCTTACAATCGGGCCGTCGTCAATGAAGAAGTCGGCGATTTTTGCGGCGCTGTCCAAAAGTCCGCCAGGATTGTTTCGCAAGTCGATGATTAGCCCTGAGCATTTTTTTTCTTTAAATGAATCAATCGCCTCGTGGACGCGGGGAACTGTGTCCGGCGTAAACTGGATGAGCTTCATGTAGCCGTAAAGATTTTTCTGTGATTGAATCGTTCCAAATTCAACAGTCGGAACTTCTATCAAGTCGCGAATCAAAGTCCTTTTAAACGTCACGCTCTTTCCGCGCAAAACCGTGACTTCGACGCCCTCGCCTTTTGGCCCGCGCAATTTTGAAAGGACGGTTTCCATGGACATTTCGGGCGTAGGCTCGCCATTGATTTCTATAAGTTTGTCGCCGGCCTGAATTCCAGCCTTGTAGCCGGGCGTTCCTTCTATCGGAGAAATGACGTCAACGTAAGCCGGGTTGTCGGCGCTGGATTCGTTCCTCTTTGAAATCGAAAGGCCCACGCCGTAAAAGGCGCCCTCGGTCGTGTCGTTGAGGCTTCGCATGTCCTTTGAGTCAAGGTAGACCGTGTAAGGGTCGTTGAGGGACTTCATCATTCCGTCAAGCGCGCCCTTGTACAAAACTTCCGGGTCCACTTCTTCCACAAAGCGGCTTTGCAGCGTATAGAAAATTTGGGCTATAGTCTGAATGTATTCGCTCGCGTTTGGCTCCGCTCTTTTTTGCCCGCCCTCCGCGAAACACTTTGAAACAAAAAATCCAGATACAAAAAAGCACGCGGCAAAAGCCGCCGCGCGGAAAATTTTCAACTTAGACGAATGCAAGTTCATAATATTTCATTATACGCTTAAAGCGCGGGATTTTCAAGAGCGGCCAAGAAAGCCGCAAGGAAGCGGGGCAACCTGGCGGACACCCGCTTTGGCCGCGCGGTTCCGCTTTCTTTACTATTTTTCATTTTTATAGTAGAATGAAAAAATGCAAATCATTCCTGTTGCCAGCGGAAAGGGCGGCGTTGGAAAAAGCCTTTTGTCCGCAAACCTTGCCATCGCGCTTGGACAAGCCGGAAAAAAAGTCGTCTTGGCCGACCTTGACTTGGGCGCGTCAAACCTTCACCTTGTATTGGGCCAGCCTTCGCCAAAACACGGCTTGGGCACATGGCTTTTGGGAAACGGAAACTTCGCCGACATCATTCAGCCCACCGAATACGAAAACCTAAGCTTCATCGCGGGCGACTCGGAGATTCCGGGACTCACCGCGCTCAAGGCCCCGCAACGTTCCAAGATAATAAAAAATTTCAAGAACATAGACTGCGACTATTTGATCATCGACTTGGGAGCGGGAACCCACCAAATAATTTTGGACTTGTTCCTTCTTTCGCCGCAGGGAATCGTCGTGTCGGCGCCGGCCGTAACGGCCACATTGAACGCCTACTTGTTTCTAAAGAACGCGGTCTTCCGCCTGATGAATTCCACCTTTAAAACATCGAGCGAAGCGGCCAAGTGGTTCCGCGAACTAAAGAAAAGCTCAAGCGCGATGCAAAAGCTTTACATTCCGCAAATGATGCAGGAACTTGCCAAAGTGGATCCAAAGAATTCCGCCGCGGTAATGCGGAACCTTAAAATTTTCCGTCCCCGCCTTGTGATGAACATGATAGAAGACCCCAAGGACGCGGACAAGGCGCTTCGCATCCGCCGCTCGTGCAAGGAATACTTGGGCATCGACCTTGAGCATTTGGGAGTCCTTTACCGCGATTCGCTTGAAGACAAGGCGCTTGCCTCGCGGCTTCCAATCAT
>ONET01000021.1 GCA_900316905.1 uncultured Treponema sp. | reverse complement strand
TTGTTCCCTTTTTGCTTTACTCCATCGCGGTCACATACTTTGCCGGAATTATCCTTAATTCTGACGCCTTGAAATTTGACGGGGGGGGGTATAAGGTCGCGAAGGGCCGCGCGCTTTTACTTGCCTTTGTAGCGGCCGACTTGCTTCCGCTTTTGTTTTTTAAATACGCCCCAAAGGCCTGGCGCGGCGGAATAATTTTTCCATTGGGTCTTTCTTTTTTTACTTTCCAAAGCTTGAGTTATATTTTTGACTGCCGCTCGAATAAAATCAAGGCGGAAAAAAATATTTTGGACGTGGCCTTGTTCGTCAGTTTTTTTCCGGTAATTTCTTCCGGGCCAATACAACGCGCGGGCAACTTGATTCCTCAATTAAAAAGCCTTCACAATTTTGATTATGACAACGCCACTTGCGGAATGAAGCAGTTCGCTTGGGGCGTGTTCAAGAAATTTTGCGTGGCCGACGCGCTTGCCGTTTACGTGGATTTTGTTTACGCAAGCGAAAGCCTGACGTCGCGGACCGGCCTTGCGACTTTGCTGGCGACAATTTTTTACGCCTTTCAAATTTATTGCGATTTTTCAGCCTACTCCGACATGGCCATCGGCGTGGCGCGCTTTATGGGTTTTGACGCTGGAAAGAATTTTGACCATCCGTATTTGGCGACTTCCGTAGGCGATTTTTGGCGCCGTTGGCACATTTCGCTTTCAACTTGGTTGCGCGATTATGTCTACATTCCATTGGGCGGAAGCCGCGTGGCGCGCCCCCGCATTTATTTTAATTTGCTGGCCACTTTTTTGGTGTCGGGAATTTGGCACGGCTCAACTTGGAATTTTGTGATTTGGGGCTTGCTGCACGGCGTCTTTCAATGCGTTGGCCGCGCGACCAAGGGCTTTTGGGAAAAGGCTAAGCTTCCATATTTTGTTAGGGCGGCGATTGTCTTTTGCTTGGCGGCCTTTGCCTGGATTTTCTTTAGGGCGCCGAATTTTTCCGACGCGCTTGTAATAGTCAAGAGCTTTGGAAAAATTCCGCAAGACATTGCAAACCTTTTTGCGGCAGTAAAAAGCGTTGGGCTAAAGGACGCGGTCAAGGACAGCCTTGCGATAGACGGCGGCTTTATGGGCATGGTCAATAGATGCGCCGCGCTTGCAATTTTTGTTTGCCTAAGCCTTGCCACAAGAAAGCAAAGCGGCCTTGAGATGGTAAAGGCAAAGCCGGCTTTTGCAAGATGGCTTTCTTACTACGCGTTTGCGATAATTTTGATTTGGTTTTACAACACAGGTTTTGTGAGCAATTTTATTTACAGCAATTTTTAGGAAGGAATATGAAGCGCTTTATTTTTAAATTTTTCTTGTTCCTGATTCCGGTGTTTTTGTTTTTCTTGGCGATGAACGCTTTGTACGAACGCACCAATTATTGGAAGTCCAAGGATTACGCCAACAAGTACACCGACGCGCCCTACGACATTGAGCTTGGAAACGTAGGCTCAAGCATTCCATGCTACGCGCTGAAATACGACGTGGTTCCAGAGGTAAAGGCATGGAACTTTGCGAATGTTACGGAAGTGTACTTTTGGAGCTATCGGGTTTTAAAGAATTACATCGGCCATCTTAAGCCGGGCGCAGCGCTTGTAATAGACATTCCTCTTTTTGGGATTATAGGTCGCCCAACTAGTTTTAGGGAACGGTATTATCGAATATTGCCAAAGGAAGATATGGATAGATGGTCCTTTTCTGAATGGCTTGCTTATAGTAAATTTCCGCTTTTGTCCTCAGGAAGATTTAAGTCTAAAATTTTCAAGGATATATCCAAAGAGGAAATGTCATCGTTTTATGATAGAGACGAGACCATGACGGAAGAGGAATTTCAAGCTTTTGCCGCGAACGCAAAAGGCGGATGGACGCAAGTCTTTTCAGAAGAAAATTATAAACTAAACTTTTCAGAAGTGAGCGCCATGATTGACTTATGCCACGAGCATAATGTTGTCCCTGTTCTTGTAACGATTCCTGTGCTTGATATTTTGACAGATGCCTATGCCGCCGACCCCGGTTTTTTTGAAACTTTTGAGCGCTTTACAAAAGAGCTGCAAGACAAGTATCCCGGCCTTGTGTATTTGGATTATTCCCGCGACGAAAATTTTACAAAGCGTCATGACTACTATATGGACAGCGTTCACATGAACAACGACGGCGCAGAAGAGTTTACAAAAACCTTAGTTTCTGACCTGCGCTCCCGCGGTCTTTTGTCCAATTAGCCTTTTAACGGCGCCTGCTCCGACCTAAGACAAGCGAATGGGGCTTGCAAACAATAATGCGAGCGGATATAATGCCAACTATGAGCGAAAATAAATTATGTCCCTGCGGCTCGGGAAAAAGTTACGGCGAATGTTGTGAGCCGATTGTCAAAGGCGCGCAAAAGGCGCCTACAGCCGAAAGTTTGATGCGCGCCAGATACACGGCGTATGAGAAGCACGAGATTGACTTTATCATCAACACTTGCGAAAAGTCTGAAAACATCGCGGAGATAGACCGCAGGGCCACCGAGGATTGGAGCAACAATTCTACTTGGCATGGCTTGAAGATTCTTAGAACAGAAAAGGGCGGCGCGGCTGACGACGAAGGAATCGTTGAGTTTGAGGCCACCTACACTCAAAAAGGCATTCGCGACGTTCACCACGAGACCGCCTATTTTAAGAAAGTTGACGGCGCCTGGCTCTATTCCGCCGGACAAATGACGCCCACAACCGTCGTCCGCGAGGGCCGCAAAATCGGCCGCAACGAGCCTTGCCCCTGCGGAAGCGGAAAAAAGTACAAGAACTGCTGCGGAAAAAACTAGCGTGATTCTTTCCGGCTTTCACGCGGTTGAAGAGCGCGTGCGGGCGGCGCAGGAAGATTCCGGCGCCGCTTTAAAAATGCGGATATATTTCTCAAAGCCCGGCCCTCGCGTGAAAAAAATTTTGGAGCTGGCCAAGTCGGCCGGAATCCAATGCGAGCAAAGCGACAACAAGACGCTTGACCAAATGGCCGCCGCCTTGCCGGAAGGCGCCCGCGAGCATCGCGGAGTGATTTTGGAAATCCAAGGACAAGAAGCGCGCCCGTCAAACATTGTTGACTTTGACGTGTGGCTTGAGCGCTTTAAGGCCGCTCGTGTTGGCCAGTCGCGAACCACAGTCGTAATCCTAGACTCGGTGACCGACCCGCACAACGTTGGCGCCATATTGCGAAGCGCCGACCAATTTGGAGCCGCGCTCGTCCTCCTTCCCGAAAGGCGCGGAGCCAACGACGTTGCCCAAAACGAAGTCATAGCGCGTTCCAGCGCCGGCGCGGCGTCTTGGGTGCCGGTTAGCGTTGTGTCAAACCTTGTCCGCGCAGCCCAACAGCTAAAGGACGCGGGCTTTTGGATTTACGGCGCCGACGCTGGCGGCGTTCAAGTCCAAGACGGAACTTTCTCCAAAAATTCAGTCCTTATAATGGGAAGCGAAGGCAATGGAATCGCGCGGCTCTTGCGCGAACAGTGCGACACAATCGTTTCCATTCCCACTTGCGGCAAAATCGACAGCCTGAACGTTTCTGTGGCCGCCGGCGTTTTGCTTTACGAAATCTACAGGCAAGAACTTTCCTCTAAATAATCGCTTTCTTTTTCCGATAAAGAAAGTATGAAAAAAGCATTCCTCATTTTAGCGGCGGCCATTTTAACGGCCTACAATGTTTTTGCGCAGGACGACTACTTTGAGTCAAAGCCTCTTTATTCGTTGCCAAAAATCATCGAGCCGCAAAAGGCCGATTCAAGCGTTTTGGCAAAAAAGAATTCCGGCCAACAAAAGCAAATCGGCCAGGCCGAAATAAAGCCCGCTTCCGGCGCGACGATAAAGCGCATTCAAAGTGAAGAAACAAAAAACACGCTTTTGGCCACGGAAAACGGCCTAAAGAAGATAAGCCCCAACGGAAAGTTGACGTCGCTTTGGAAGGACGGCGCCGTTCAGCAAATACTTCCAGTTGAAAACGCCTTTTATTTTGTCACGTCAAAGGGCATTGTTTACACAAGCGACTTGCAAAACTTTGAGCTTAGGAACAACGGCCTTCCGACATATATCATAAAAAAATTCAACGACAAGCGCGAAACCAGCCACGAAAGCCACGCGCAAGACCTAAAGGACTTGGCCTTTAATCCGCTAAACCCGCTGGAGATGGTCACGGCCACAAAGGAACGCGTTTACTTTACGCGCGACGGCGGCCTTAGTTGGACCAACATCGGATCGGCAAGCCTTCGCACAAACGGAATAAAGGCCGTCGCCGTCGCTTCGATGAAGGCGGGCGCGGAAGGACAGACGGAAACGGTTGTCTTTATGGCGCACTCAATTTTGGGCTTTTGGTTCTACAAACCAGACGCGGCCAAGCCCGACTGGTTGGACGCAAACAAGGGCCTTGAATGCAGCGACCCCAACAATTCCAGCGACGAGGTGTCCGACATTTTGCCGGTTGTGGCAAAAGACGAAAGCGGCAACAAGTGGTGCGAAATATTCTTGTCGCAGACTTTCATGCCCCGCATCTACCATTATGACATGGACGCGCAAAAAAGCGTTTGCCTTTACAAAGGAGACGAGCCTTGCGACACAATCGATTCTCTTTGGCAAAACGGAAGCGCGATTTCTTACATTTCTCCCGGAAAAGTTTGCTCTTTTGACATGACCACAAATTCCGTGGAAGACATAAACGGAGCGCTTGAAAATTACATCGCGGAATTTTCAAAAAGCAAAGAGCTGGTCAACGCCGCTTGGATTCCGGCAGAGAACGCGCGCGGAATAAAAATGTCTGGCGGCGTTCTTTTGAACGAGCTTTGGCTTTTGGACAGCGGAAAAATTCTTTCGCCTTACGCCGCCAAGATTGACGGACAAAAAAGCCTCTACGTTCCGGCCTACCAAGCGCACCTTCCCGGCGGCTTTGAAAAGTTCAAGAAACTGATTTTGGACAACAAGCTCAACTCCCTTGTAATCGACATGAAGGACGACTACGGCCTTATGCGCTTTGACGCGCAGGATCCGCTCTTGCTAAAAAAAGGCGTAGTGAGCAAGTACGCGCTTGACTTGGACAAGTTTGTAAAGACATTTAAGGAAGAGAACATTTACCTAATCGCGCGCGTCGTGGTTTTTAAGGACAGAAATTTGTCCAACTACAACGGCGGCCAATACGCGGTCTGGGACAAAAAGTACAACCGCCAGTGGCAGGGCATAAGCGGAACTGAAACGCTTGAAGACGGAACGACGCAAACGCGCTACTACGACGAGCATTGGGTCGATCCATTTTGCCCGGAAGTTTGGGAATACAACGTTGCCATCGCCAAGGAGCTTATCGCGCGCGGCTTTGACGAAATTCAGTTTGACTACATCCGCTTTCCGACCGACGGCCAGAACCTTTACAACGCCGGCTACCGTTGGCAGACGGAAGGCATGGACAAGGAAGGAGCGCTGCGAAGCTTCCTTTCATACGCGCGCGAAAACATAGACGCTCCGATTGGAATCGACATTTACGGCGCCAACGGCTGGTACCGCAGCGGAACGCGCACAGGCCAAGACGTTGAGACGCTTGCCCAATACGTTGACGTGATTTGCCCAATGTTCTACCCAAGCCACTTTGAGCACAAGTTCATGAACTACTATCCCAACGAGGAGCGGCCCTACCGCATCTACTACTACGGAACTTACCGCAACACCGTCATCGCGCGAGACCGCGTCGTTGTGCGTCCTTGGGTTCAGGCTTTCTTCTTGAACGTGCCTTATGACAGGCAGTTTTATGACAAGGAATATGTGCTCAAGGAAGTCTTTGGCGTTCGCGACAGCGTTGACCGCGGCTACATGTTCTGGAACAACGTGGCCAACTACGTGAAGATTTCGCCCGACCCCGGCGACGCCGAATACACGGGGCCTTCTCCCGAGGCCAGCGCCAACTTCAGGAAGCCCGCGATCGGCCCAAAAGGCCCGCCGATATCGTTTTACGCCTCGCAAAAACAGCCCAACGTTCCCGACGAAAATAGCCTGAGCGCGTTAAATTCTGTCTTGCAAAATTCCAAAAGGTATGATAAAATATATAAAGAGGAAGGTTCTTTATGAAAACTAAAAGTTTTATCATGGCGGCGTTTTTTGCCGTATTCGCGTTTTTTGCAGGAACTGTGTTCGCTCAGGAAAACAACGAGAACGAAACAATTTTGTTGCGCACTCAAGAGTTTTACAACAGCGGAAATTACTTAAAGGCGATTGAATCAATCAACCAGGCCATAGACTTAAAAGAAAACCAAAAGGCTTTCCCAGAGAAGGTTCGCCTTATGGCCGAAGCCTCTTACTTTGAATATGTAGACGCTTTGCAAAAGGCCGCGACCGCCAACGGAGGCCGCGTAAACGCCAAGACGTTTGACAAATACATCTTGCAGCTTGAATTGCACCCGCAGGCCGCCAGCCAAAGAATTTTCACGATTGTTGAGACTCTCTTTGACAACGAGCTTGAAGCTTTGGTCGCCGAGCGCCAAAAGCACACAAACGGCAAGGCCGGAAAGTGGGACAAAATCAACGACCGCATTGAGTTCCTTGAAAAAAAGCGCAACGAATTGTTTGACGTAGTTTCAGGACGCGTTCCCGCTGAAAAAATCAAGTTGGAATTGGCGGAACTCGAAATGGCCAAACTTGACCGCGCCCTTAAAATCGCCGTTTTGTGCGTGGGCTTTTTGCTTGTCATCGTGGTCATAATTCTTATCGTAATCGTTTACAAAAACTACAAGCGCCGCAAGCAGGCTCAGGCTCACTTTGAAACTTCGATGGAAGTCATCTCTTCCATGGGAAAGGATTTCCAAGAGAACCCCGACTTGGCCGCAGCCGCCGCGGAGCAGTCAAAGAGAACTTCTTTGGCCACGAAGGCCTTGCTTGGAAAGGCGGACGGCGAGCTTTCAAAGCAAATCATGGAATATTTTTCCACGGTGGAACACAGAAAGCAGTTGGCCGACTTGCAAAACAAGTGCTTTGCCCTTGGAGACAAAATCGACAAGTACACATTCCGACAAAGAACAAGCCGCAAGGTTTCGGAATTGGTTCTTAAAGTTTGCAACGAAGCCAAGCTCAACCACGACGTGGCGCTTGTCTGCTACTGCGCCTCTATGGTTTACGACGCGGGCTTCCTTTCTGTTCCCAAGAGCATCTTGACCGCCAGCGAGCTTACGATGACCGAGCGCCAAAAGATTCGCGAGCACGTTCACTCTGCCGCCGAATACTTTGACTTTGTTCCCGAGCAGATTCGTCCGGTATTCTTGCAGGCGGCTGAATTCCACCATGAGAACATGGACGGAAAAGGCTACTTGGCCGGCTTGAGCGGAACGAACATTCCGTTGATTGCCCGCGTGATCCGCGTTTGCGAAAGCTACATTTCTCTTACAAGCAAGCGCGCCTACCGCGAGATTATGGACAGCGACTCCGCCGTTAAGGAACTTAAATCCAAGAGCGGAATTTACGATCCTAAAATCATCGACTTGTTGGAAAAAGTCATCTAACTTTGGACAACACAGGCTACACGCCCGAAGAGCCGATTGCGGCGGTCGCCACAGCGCTGGCGCCGGCCGCTCTCGGCATCATCCGCGTCTCGGGTAAAAACTCCATTCAACTTTTGTCAAAAATTTTTTCTCGTCCCAAGGCCCTGAACACGGCCGCCGGCAACACGATTGTTTACGGCTGGATTGTTGAGCCGAAAAACGCTGGTTTTGCAAAAAGCGTTGGAGGCGGCCAAGATTGTTCGCAAGGCCAAAAAGCCGCTGACGAAAATCGGTCGCAAGACCAAAATGCCGCGGCCCGCGATTGCGTTCCTGACCAAAAAGCCGCGCGCGTTGACGAAGTTTTGGTGTCGGTTTTCCGCGCTCCAAAATCTTTTACCGGCGAGGAAATGGCCGAAATCTCTTGCCACGGCGGAACGGCTGTGGTGACCCAAATTTTCAACTTGCTTTTGCAAAACGGCTTTAGGCAGGCCGAGCGCGGCGAGTTTACCTTCCGCGCCTTTATAAACGGAAAGGCCGACCTTACAAAGGCGGAAGCCGTCCGCGAAATAATCGAAAGCCGCACGGGAGCCTCAAGCCAAAAGGCGGCGGGCCGCTTGGCCGGAAACTTGAGCCAAGAAATCGAGCGCGTCCAAAAATCCTTGATTGACACGCTGGCGCAAATCGAAGTTGAAATCGAATACCCCGAAGACGAAGAGACAATCGCGGACGCTTACGACCAAACAAAATTGCTTGAAGCCATAGCCGCCCTTGAGCGCCTGGCCCATACATGGAAAAGCGAAAAACTTTACCAAGAAGGCGCCCGCCTGGTTCTTTGCGGAAAAACCAACGCCGGAAAGTCCAGCTTGTTCAACTGCCTTTTAAAGGAAGAGCGCGCGATTGTAAGCGACATCGAAGGCACAACCCGCGACTGGATAGAAAGCTGGATAAGCCTTGACGGAATCCCCGCGCGCCTTTTTGACACGGCGGGCTTGCGTTCCACCAGCGACGAAATAGAGGCTCGCGGCGTGGAAAGCGCCAAGGAATTGAGCGACGAGGCCGACTTGCTTTTGTACTTGGCCGACGTCACTTTGCCCAAGGATCAAATCGACCTGGCTTTTTTGGCGGAACGAAAGGAGCCTGTGATTTTTGTTTGGAACAAGCTGGACAAGTTGCCGCAAGACCAAAAGGCGGCGAACCAGGAGGCCTTGCAAGACAAAGAAGCGGCCGTGCAAGCCGAAAAGGTTTCGCAAGACCAAAAGGCGGCGATTTCCGAAGCCCAAAAATTTTATGAGGCCGCCAGCAAAAAAATCCCCGCGCTTGCAGGGCAAGTTTTTGTCAGCGCCAAAAATGGCGGCGGCGTAAAGGATTTGGTCGCGACGGCAAAAGCCCTGCTTTTAAAAGGCCAGGAAACGGAGCGAAGCCAGGCCGGTTTGGGCAGCGAGCGCCAAAAGCGTTTGGTTGAAAGCGCTCTGGAAAGCTTGCGCCACGCCGCCAGTTTGCAAAAAGGATATTCGCTTGACGCGGCCGTCCAAGACATTGAGGACGCCCTGGACTTTTTGGGCGAGCTTACAGGCCGCGTGACCGCCGACGACATTTTGGACAGCGTATTCAGCAACTTTTGCGTGGGAAAGTAGTTTTATGGAAAAAGAAATAAGGCTTTCAGCGGAGGCTGGCGTTCCGCTTGCATTTAATTCCCTAAATGCGCTACAATAGGAAAAATTCTAAGGAGCCATTAATGCTTAAAGGCCGTCACGTAATCCAACCTGATGATTTGTCGGTTGCGGAGATTGAGGAAATCTGCGCTCTGGCAGAGCAAATTATTGTTGATCCAAATTCTTTTAAAGATGTGTGCCGCGGGAAAATTCTTGCGGCGCTTTTTTTTGAGCCGAGCACCCGCACGCGCTTAAGCTTTGAGGCGGCGATGCTGCGCTTGGGCGGAGCGGTGGAAGGCTTTGCCGACGCGAGCTACACTTCCACCACAAAGGGAGAAATCTTGGCCGACACGATTCGCGTTGTTTCAAGCTACGCGGACGTAATCGCGATGAGAAGCCCCAAGGAAGGAGCGGCGCTCTTGGCCTCAAAATATTCTGACTGCCCGATAATCAACGCGGGTGACGGCGGCCACTTCCACCCGACGCAAACCTTGACCGACCTTTTGACAATCCGAAGATTGCGCGGCAGCTTTGAAAACCAAACGGTTTGCTTTGTGGGCGACTTAAAGTTTGGCCGCACCGTTCACTCTTTGACGCAAGCGATGTGCCGCTATCCCGGAAACAAGTTCATCTTTGTAAGCCCAAAGGAGCTTGCCGTTCCCGAGTACATGATAGAAGACATCCTAAAGCCCGCGGGCGTTCAGTACGAATGCGCAGAGCGAATGGAAGACGTGATTGACAAGGCCGACATCCTTTACATGACCCGCGTTCAAAAGGAACGCTTCTTTAACGAGCAGGACTACATCCGCCTAAAGGACAGCTACATTTTGGACAAGGAAAAAATGAAGCTTGCAAAGAGCGACATGATTGTCCTGCACCCGCTTCCCCGCGTGAACGAAATTTCTTACGAGGTTGACGACGACCCCCGCGCCGCGTACTTTAAGCAAGTCAAGTTTGGAATGTACGCGCGAATGAGCCTCATCGCAAAACTCACAGGTTCCCTGTGAGCTTTGCGATAATTACGAGTTTTAACTTTGCCGCAGCGGCGGCAATTTTCGCAAGCGAAAACCGTTAAAACTCGCAGCATAATTTTTAGGAGTAGAATATGCTAAACGTAGAAACGATAAAAAACGGTTTGGTCATCGACCACATTTGCGCGGGCTACGGCCCAAAGATTTTTAACTGGCTGGGACTTGCCAACGCGCGCTTTACCGCGGCGCTTGTGATGAACGTTCAGTCCAAAAAGGGCGGAAAAAAAGACATCATAAAAATCGACAACATAATCAACATCGACTATTCGGTCTTGGGCTTTATCGACCCCAACATCACAGTGAACGTGATCAAGGACGAAAAGATTGTCGAAAAAATCAAGATGGAGCTTCCGCAAAAAGTGACCGGCGTAATCCACTGCAAAAACCCCCGTTGCATCACCGCGAGCGAAAAATACGTTCCGCAAAGCTTCCACTTGGTTGACAGGACCCGCGCCCTTTACCGCTGCGAATACTGCGACACCTTGTACAAGGCCGGCCCGCAGGGAGAGGCGGTGGAATTGTAAGAGGAAAAGGGGCCGGAAACGGCTCCTTTTTTTGTAGACAAATCTTTGCATATAAAATACAATATATAGAACATATGAACGAAACAGTTAGAATCGTAAGCATCGTCACTCTTTTTGGTATGGCCTTTTTTTGTTTGCAGGTCGGAGTCTTTTTGCTGTCTGGACACAAGTTTAAGGACAACAGCCGCCGCACTTTTGATTTTGCTGCAATTCATCACGGGCTTTTTGCTTGTCTTTGACGCCTTGGCTTTTGTCTTTAGAGGGAACGATGGCCAAATCGGATTCTATATTGTTCGCATAAGCAACTTTATGGTTTACGCCCTTAGCTACGTAAACACATTTTTCTTTTGCTTTTATTCGGCAGAGTTCATAAAGTCGGACCTTTTGGAATTCAAGGTTCTCCGCATGCCGAGGACTGGCGTAAAAAACGGAGTTCCTCCGCATCTTCACGTCGTCTTTTACATTTGTATTGTTGGAATCATTCTGACTGTCGCAAGCCAATTTACAAACCTTTTTTATTATTTTGACGAAGAGGGATATTCCCATAGAAGCGCCTTGTATTCTTTGAGCGTTGTTCTTGGCCTTTTGCCCGGCCTCATCACCTTGGTGATGATTTTCCAGTCAAGAAAACTTTTGCAAAAAAATATTTTTATCTCCCTTGTAATTTATCCTCTCTTTCCTATCATCGGAATAGTTCTTGCCCTCTTCTCTTATGGCATTTCTTGGATAGATCTTGGCTACGTAATCGGAGCGTAGCATCTTTTTTATTCTTCAATCAAGCTCATGGAGCTGGAGTTTTATGCGGACAAAAAAGACGGCCCGCGCCTTAGCCCAAACTACAAGCAGGGATTCACAGTTCCAGAAATGAAAAAACGAATCGCCAGAAGCCACTTGTGGCAAGTTGTCTGCACGGTTTCGGGCGGCCTCTTGATGGTGCTCGTCATTGTTTCGATTACAGGAATCAACATTCCCGAAAGAAAAATTGTGATATACGAGTCTTATTACATCAACGACAAGGCAAAGTCTGTTTGCGTCACTTTTTTTGCGCGACCCGGAAAAAATGTGGTATGTCGACGAAGACCCCACTGTTTTTGGAGCGCAGTTTAATGGCGTTCTTTACAACAACATGAAGGCCACAATCATCACCGACTGGAAAATCTCCATCGATGTCGCCGAAACTTGCCACATCGATTCGGGCCCGTGGAACGGAAACTTTTCGATTGTCGGAGACAAGATGCTGGTTAGAAAGCCCCAGCTTAACGACAAGGAAAACATTCACGGCGTTGATTTTTACAGGGTCAATCCCTTGAAGAACCTGAGCTTTGGCTGCATTATGTACGCTCCCAAAGGCTTTACGCCCTTAAACTCAAAAATAGTTTTGACATACCAAAGCGTCCTAAAGCCCTTGTCGTACATCGTCTTTGACATTGTCTTGGTTTTGCTTTCGATTCTTTTTATCGTTTCTATAACAGTCACGCTGACGGAAGGAAAGTTTATCCGCATTGAGGAAGAGAACAGAAAGTTGGAAGACACCGTCCGCGAGCGCACCAAGGAACTTCAGGAAGAGAAAAACCGTTCCGAAGAATTGCTCTTGAACATTCTTCCGGAAGAAGTTGCCAAGCGCCTTGCCGTAGACAAGAACGCGCGCATCGCCGACAAAGTCGAAAACGACTCCGCGCTTTTTGCGGACATCGTAGGCTTTACAAAAATAACAAGCTCCCTTGACGCTGACACGGTTGTTGGAGCGCTCAACTCCCTTTACTCCCGCATTGGCGAACGCGCCAAGCGCGAGGGCATCGAAAAGATCAAGACAATCGGAGATTCATACATGGCGGCCGCCGGCCTCTTTGGAAACGAGCCCGCGGAGAAGAACGCGCTTGCCATAATCAACTTTGCCCGCGGAATGTTGCAGGACATCGAAGACTTTAACGCCACAAGCAAAGTCCAGCTCTTTATGAGAATCGGCATCAACAGCGGAAGCCTCATCGCCGGCGTAATCGGAAAAACAAAATTCGTCTAAGACGTTTGGGGCGACACAGTGAACGTAGCGAGCTGTATGGAAAGTTCCGGCCAAACATCCAAGATCCACGTCTCAGAGCCGACAATGAATCTTACCCAAAACGCCATCGACTATTCCGAGCCGGTCGAAATGGAGATCAAGGGCAAGGGCGTCATGAAGACGTATTTTTTGGTGTAAGAGGGGGAACGGCTCTGGCTTCAATTCGGCCGCCTTGCGTTCCTCGCGGCTTCCTCATTTACGCCTGCCCCCTCTGCGGGGACACCCCACAACGCCACGGTAGATGCAGAGTAGCGAATGTATTGGATTTTACTTGACGTTTAGATAAAACTGTATTACATTTAAATAAAAAATAAGGAGGTTGCTAAGCAAAAAGCATACCAAAAAAACAATAAGAAGAATCAAAAAAATGATTTTTCGTATCGGGCAAATTCTAGAAATCGTTATTGCATTATTTGAGTTTATACGATTGATTATAAAGCTTTTTATTTATTTAAAAAATTGACATTTTTTTTAGATTGCCAATTAAGGGTTATTTTTAATTGGCAATCTAAATGGCATAAACTCTATTTTTTTTCCATATTTCTCATTTCTTGAATCATGTTGATTATTGGTGTTTTCTTGTCATCAGGAAGTGAGTCTAAGTTCTCGATGACTTTTGCGTATTTATGGTATTTGCGCAAATCTTCCATCTTTGTTTCATCTTTATTGGTTATTTTTTCACCTGTAACAAGATATTCAATAGGAACTTTTAAAGCTACAGCGATTCTCAACGCCAAATCAACCAGAGGCATACCATTGCGTTTTAGGCCGCTCCCAATAGTCGAAACATCAAATTTTGCTTTTGCGGCAAGCCATTTTCTAGTTTTTCCTTGATATTCCAATTCATCTAGCACAACTTGCCAAAATTTTGCTTCCATAACTATGGAATAGTTTATACGGATTCTTGTCATTTTTTTTGACTTTATTGCAATTCTCAATTATTATTTATTAATGGATAATTGTAATATTAACCCAAAATATTGCAATTATCTTTATCCAAAAATAATCGTAACGGAGGATTGTTATGATAAGAAAAATTTTGTTGGTTACAGCATTGTCTTTTTTAGCTTGTTGTTTTGCAGAAGATTTTAAAGGTTTCCTAGACATACCTTTTGGAACCTCAAAGAAAGAGTGTTATAAAACTATGAGAGGCAAAGGCTGGGGATTTGGAATTCTTCGTAAGAATTTTGAGCAGTATGTTGGTAAAACTTACGGTGGTAAAAAACCAAAAATGGTAACTTTTATGTATGAAGATGGAAAACTTGTTACTGTTTGTGTTGAATTTTCAAATGCGCTTGAAACAACAGAGGTATTAAATGCACTGATAGAAAAATATGAGTTGAAGAGAAAATACGAATCGAAAGAAAATAAATTTTTCTTAACTAAAGATTTCAGTGTTACGTTTGCATATATGGATAAACGACTGTTTATTGAAGACAGTAATTATGCAGAAAGACAAATAGAAAGAAACAAGGTTGATAAATCTGATTTGTAAGTATTTTTCTGTCCATTGATTATAAAAGACAATGGACAGAAAACTGGAGAACCTATGAAAAAAATAATATGTTTTATTATCAGTGTATTCATTACGATTATTGGTTTTGCTGATGAGTATTTAATCAGTACAATAGAGTGTGTTGAACCTGATAATTTTTATGATAGCGAATTAACTTTAAAATATGATGATGAAAATGATGTATATTATATATTTAGATCAACTTTTTCTAGGTCTTATTGGTTTACATTTACTCCAGAAAAATTAGAACGGCTAAGAAATAATCTAAAGAAAGCGAAAGAATGGAGCAAATTAGCAAACTCAAATAAATCATCAATAAATAAAGAACTTCCCAATTCTTTGATTACAGTTGAAGGGACTATGAAAAGTGGGAATGATTGGTATACGACTCGTTGGGATATACCATTGAACTTCTTTTTTATTTCTTCCTTTTCAGATGGTGTGGGTGCTGTTACTCTCTTGATGAGGGGTGGCGCTCAAGAATCGAAGCAAAATCAATTTATCGATGTAGAATTCGAATCTGTTGTTTTTATTAATTCAGAAATAGATGATTTTTTTAAAGCTATAAGCAAAGAAACCGTCGAAAAAGAAAAAGAAAATCGTAAGAAACAAAAAAAAAATTCCGACATGTTTAATTGATACAGTTGCAAAAAAGGAGCCGGAAACGGCTCCTTTTTTTATATCTATATAAAATCGAATTTAAAAACGCTAGATAAACAAACAAAAATATGTTACACTTTTCTTGATGTCAGACGCGGTGTTTAATTCTTTGATGACAGAAGTTGACAATTTCTCTTTTGACCAATGCGTTTTATTGTTGTCGCGCTTGTCTCTGGTTTTTTCAAAAAAGCAAAGTGAAGCAAATGTTCCCAAAAAGTCAATGTACGGCGTATGGAAAAATGAGCCGTTTTACATGTTCTCGGATTTTGACGAGCCGTTGGAAGAATTTGCGGAGTATATGTGATGCGATATTTGTTGGATACGCATACAATTCTTTTGATAACCTAACCCAGCAATGCGACCTGTTGTTGCCACGACTCATGAGTGGTAAAATTGAAAATATAAATAAAGGAAGGAGATGAAGTATGAAAGCTACGATTATTGGATTTGATATTAAACATTATTCTGGTTCAGAAAATATTGAAGAAATGCTCATTAAAAGAGATGTTCTGAGAAAAACTTTGCAAAAATGTATAAAGCCTTATCCTGAAATAGAAAAGGGATTTAATAATATTGGAACTCCTGATACCGGTGATGGCTGTTATATTGTAATCGACTCAGGAAATTTTGGGAATATACTTAGTTTCCTTGAAGATATAAAAACTACATTAGCTAAGCAAAATGTTATTCGCTTACGAGCAGCAGTAAATCGAGATACTGTAAAACCAGATAAAAACTTGAATGAAACTGCTAAAACATGGATTGGCGATGGTGTAAATAATTGTGCAAGAAATTTGGATTCTGACCCTCTGAAAACTTTAATAGAAATAAATGATAATCAGAATTTTGTCTATGGCTTAAGTCAAGATTTTATTAATGACATTCAGAATGAGGTTGATCTCTCGAAATTTGATTCATTTTGTTTTAATACAAAAGACTATATTAATAAAATTTATCTAAATTATTCAGCAGATATGAAACTTCCAGAAAAAAAAGATTTACCAGAGTTAATAGAGTTTACATTTAAGGATATTCACAAAGAATTATTGGAAAAATGTGATTTTGTTTATCCTGATAAATCAAAACCAAATAACTTATCAACATTTTTCGTGTATCCGTATTTATTATATCAAAAGATAGGTAACAAAAATAAAAGTAAAATAGATTCAAAAGTTCTAATCAATAATTATATTAAGCAAAAGGGAAAAATATTAATACTCGGGGATGATCAAACCGGGAAAACTTCATTAGCAAAAAAATATATTGATGATTTATTTAATTCTAGGAAACTTCTTCCTATCTATTTTTCTTGTAAAAAAGGAGTTCCTAAATTATATAATAATCTGGTGCAAGAGAATTTTAATAGGCAGTATACCCAGAAATATAATAAGGATTTAGATAAGTATATTGTTTTAATTTTGGATAATTTTAATTTGTGGAATGATTCACAACAAAAAAAATTTATAGATAATCTTTCCGATAGATCCAATGTAATTTTATTCGCAAATTCAATTTTCAATGAGTGTATTGAAAAGATTAATCTTTTGAAAGATTTTTCATTCTATGAAATAAAAACTTTAGGCCATGAAAAACGAGCTGAATTAATTAATAAATGGATTGACTTTGTTGATGCAGAAAATCATAATAAAAACTATCAACTTTTTGACGACTTAAAGCAATTTGTAAATCAAACACTTTTATCAGGTTTGATACCATACACTCCTTTTTATGTACTGACAATTCTTCTTGCAAAAAAGGATTATGCGGAAAATCCAAATGATAAAATTACATCCAAAGCAAGATGTTATGAAATGCTAGTAAATTTGCAATTAAAGTATATTGATATACATGATCAGGAAGTTTCTAATTATATCGGTATTTTCAGTTTTATATCATATCAACTTTATATCAGTCAGAAAAACTATCTATCTGAAAGTGAATTGAAAGCGATTATTCTAGAATATAAGGAAGAATACACTTTAAATGGAACACCAGATGTATTAATCGATACTTTCAATAAATCAGCAATTTTCTGTCTTGATATTAGTTTTGGGCAGTATACATTCTCAAATCATTATTCATATTATTATTTCCTTGGAAAATATATTGCAGAGAATTATAATGAATCAAAAGAGATTCAATCATTGGCTCTTTCTTTATTGGATTCTCTTTATGAAAAACAAAACTACTATATTTCAATTTTTGTTGTACACCATCTAAAAAACGAAACCTTTTTTAATGAAATATGTACAAGGGCTGATAAATTATATAATGATTATCCTGAAGCAAAATTGACAGCTGATGAGTTTGCACTTTTAGAAGACTCGTATTCTAATTCAGAGACATTTATCATAGATAGTATTGATAATTCAAAAGAAAACAGATTAAAAGAGGCAAGGGCTATAGATAAATATGAGGAGTCCAAAGAAGAAGATATTTCTCCAAATGAAGCTCTAAAGAAATTACAACAAACTATCAGGATAGTAGAGTTGTTAGGTCAGATTGTTAAGAACAATGGACAACTTAAAAAAACAAAATTAGTAAATTATTATACGGTTGGAATGAATACTTATAAAAGAGTTTGTAGTTATTTCTTGACAACATTCAAACAATATAAAAATGAATTTATTGAAGTGCTTAAACAAAATATTGAAAAACAGGGGATAGTCAGCACTGCTCAAATAAAAGCCACGGCTTATTCTATGTTCGCAAATATGAATTTTATCAGTGTATATGCAACAATTTACAGAATATCAGATGCTTTAAGTGCAAATCACTTAATTGAGGAACTGATTAAGCCAATTGTCGAGCAAGAACACAATCCTATTAATTTCTGTATCTATGTACATGGATTAATGTGGTATAAAAAAGAATTGCCTTTTGATGAATTAAAAAAAACTTTCCCGGAAATGCCAAAAAATGTTCAATTTTTGTTACAAGCATTTTTAAAGGATTACACAGATAAGCATCATATAACTCAAAAACAACGTGATAATCTAGCAAATACATTCAAGATGTCGAAAAAACAGTTGGAATATGATATTACAAAATAATATTATTTTCTTCTATTACTAGAGGTGTAGAAAATGACAGATTTGGAAACATTGATAAAAAACGGCGAAAGCTCACAGATAGAATTTAAGCTTTCTTTGCCTGAAGACCACTTGAAATATCTAAAAACCGTCATTGCTTTTGCGAACTGCAAAGGCGGCCATTTGATTTTTGGCGTAGACGATTCTACTCATAAAATTGTTGGCATGAAGGCGGAAAAATTATTTAAGACGATGGATGCAATTTCGCAGTCAATTTATGATTCTTGCGCGCCGGCTGTTCCGTTTGACATCTCATTGCAAACAGTTCAGGATAAAACGCTTGTTGTTGTTCAAGTTTACCAAGGAATGAACGCGCCTTATTATTACAAGCCGTTGGGCATGCAGGAAGGTTGTTTTGTCAGAGTCGGGGCCACAAGCCGGGTTGCAGACGCTTCTGTTCTTCAAGAACTTGTATTGGAAGGTTCCCGCTCCAGCTATGACCAATTGGCGCAGGGCGGCAAAACGGCAACCGCAGAAGAAATTGACGCATTGCGCAAAAATCTTTATCAAACCGCATTGGAGCATTGCGCGACAGAGGAAGAGAAAAAAGCTGTAAAGCCTGTTACAAAAAATGTCTTGATTCAGTGGGGGCTGATTCGCGAAGAAAACGGCGTTATGATTCCGTCAAACGGCTTTGATTTGCTTTCAAGCAACTCGATTTGGTCTTCAAAAATTCAATGCGCTGTGTTCAAAGGATCTGACAGGTCTGTTTTTATCGACAAGCGCGTATACGAGGGTCCCGTTCAAAGCCAAATAGAAGAAGCTTATCAATTTGTTCTTAGAAATATACATTTGGGCGCAAAGATAAAAGGTTTGTACCGTCAGGATGTATACGAAATTCCGTCTGATGTAATAAGGGAACTGATAACAAATGCTGTCGTTCACAGAAATTATCTCGAGAATTCACACATACAAGTCTCTGTTTTTGACGACAGGCTTGAAATTACATCGCCGGGCGGTCTTTTAAAGGGCGTTTCCATAGAGAAAATGTTGGCAGGCTTTTCAAAAATACGCAATGTTGGCCTTGCAAACGCATTCTTTTACATGAAGTTAATAGAGCAATGGGGCACTGGCATTCCTCGCGCCGCTGGAGCTGTTCAGGACTGCGAGCTTCCAGAACTCGAAATAATTGATATGGAAGATGCTTTGAAATTTACGGTTTACAGAAAAAACGGCGATAAAACGGCGATAAAATCCGAAAGAAAAAACGCCAAAACGCTTATACTTGAGTATTTGCGCAGCCATAAGGACGCTACGGGGAAAGAAATCAGCGAAATGCTGGGACTTAAAGCGTCCAGAACAAAATTCTATTTAAATGAACTTGAAGCGGCCGGCCAAATTTTGACGTCAGGGGCAAACAAAAACAGATTGTATATGCTAAAAAAGGAGCGCTCATCATGACGATAATTTATAACGCGCGGATTGTTGATCAAAATACCAACAAAAAGGGCGCGGTGATTATCAACGGAAAAAAAATCGCGCGCGTGTTGTTTGGAAGCTTTAAGAGCGCCGAGAGTGTTTTGGCCGCCGCGGGCCTTGCAAAAAAATCGGCGGGCGCCCCAAGCAATTCTAGTCTTGCCAAAAATTCAATCGACGCGCATGGCCTTGTCTTGGCGCCGGCCTTTATCGACATGCACGCGCACTTCCGCTATCCGGGACAAACGCAAAAAGAGGACTTGGATTCCGCGCTAAAGGCGGCCGCTGCCGGCGGCTTTGGAACGCTGGTCCTTATGCCCAACACAAATCCGGTTGTCTCTAGCAAAGAAGAGGCGCTAAAGGTTGACCAAGAAGCGGCGGAACGAAAAATGTCGCGCGTCTTCCAAACCGTAAGCCTTACAAAAAGATTTGACGGCGCGACGACAGTTCACCTTGAAGGCTTGGACAAAAAGACAACGCCCGTGATAAGCGAAGACGGTCGCGAAGTTGCAAGCTCCGCCGTGATGCTGGACGCGATGAAAATCGCCGCCAAGAAAAAAATCATCGTAAGCTGCCACTGCGAAGACCCGGCTCTTGCCGCGCTTGCAAAAACTTACAGGACGCGCGCGCTAGAGCTTATGGCAAAATACAAGATTCCCGCGTGGGGAGCGATAGACAAAAAAGTCTTGGCCGCCGTTCCAAAAAGCGCGCTTGAGCGAATCGTTCAAAACATAAAAGAGGCCAACTCGCTTTTGGAGCTTGCCGAGGACGCGGCCACCGAGCGAAACATTTTGCTTGCGCAAAAGGCCGGCTGCCACATTCACCTTTGCCACGTTTCCACCGTAAAAAGCGTTATGGCCGCCCGCCGCGCCAAGGCGGAAGAAAAAAATTATAAGAACGGATTTAAAATCACTTTTGAAATCACGCCGCACCACTTGGCGCTGGAAGGAACGGCTGTTCCAAAAATCTTTGCCTTTGTAAACCCGCCGCTTAGAACAGCCAACGACCGCGCCGCGCTTTTGGCCGCGCTCAAGGACGGAACTTGCGACTGCATTGCCACCGACCACGCGCCGCACACGATGGAAGACAAGGCCGCCGGCGCTCCTGGCTTTACCGGGCTAGAAACCGCATACGCCGTTTGTAACACAGTTTTATGCAAGCAAGAAAAGATTCCTGTGCAAAAATTGATGGCGCTGATGTCGGCAAGGCCCGCGCGGATTTTGGGCTTGAAAAAAGGCTTGGTCGCGGCCGGCTACGACGCCGACTTGGTCTTGCTAGACCCCGACAAAAAATGGCGCGTCGATTCCTCGCGCTTTTGCAGCAAGGGAAAAGCCACGCCGCTTGACGGAAAAGTTTTGGTCGGCCGCGTCGTCGCAACGATCGTCGCGGGACAGAGGATTTTTGGCGAATGAACTCATATCAATTGTTTGTCGTAGCCGCCTTCTTATTTTTTACCGGTTCGGTGCTGGGCTGGTTCATCGAACTTTTTTACAGAAAATTTTTTGAGCGTGTCCAGAACCCGCAAAGGCGCTGGGTGAACCCCGGCTTTTTGACAGGGCCGTGGCTTCCGGTTTACGGCTTTGGCGCGCTTTCGCTTTTTGCGATGAGCTTTGTAGAAACGTTCATCAGCGGCTTGGACAAAGGCGGCGCCGCTCACTACGTGCTGATGATTGTCTTTATGGCGCTGATAATGACGGGCATCGAGTTTGCCGCGGGAATCATTTTTATAAAGGGAATGAAAATCCGCCTTTGGGATTATTCGGAAGAGTGGGGCAACTTGTGGGGAATCATTTGTCCCAAGTACGCGCTCTTTTGGGCGGCGCTTTCCGCGGCCTATTACTTTTTGCTCTTTCCGCCGTTTTTGGATTTGGTAATGTGGTTCATCGAGCATCCCTGGTTTTCGTTTGTCGTCGGAACCTTGTTTGGAATTTTTGTCGTGGACTGCGCCTTTTCTTTGCGGCTTGGAACGGCATTGCGCAAAAAGGCCATGCAAATCGACGCGGCCAGCGCGATCAACATTCAAAAAATGCAAACCGTCCTTCGCCAAGACCGCGTGGTCAAATTCTTTAGCGCGCATTCCGAGCGCTTCCTGACGGAAAAGCTACAAAGCTTTGAAGACTTTATAAGCCGTTCCCCCGCCAAGATGAGCGCTAGTCGCGAAGACAAGCGATAGGGCGGAGCGGGATTTTTGATAGATTTTTAAGCGCGTTTGACATCACGAAGCTTTGCCAAAGCCTTAAATGCCGTTTGTTGATCAGGAGTCAATTCGGGACAATCTTCGTCAAAAGATACAGGCTTTTTTGAGGCATTTTCTATTTTAGCCAACTGTTCAGCGGTCGGCAATTGGTTTTTAGTCACAGTGATTTTAGTTATCGCCATAATAAATTTTCTCCTCAGCATTAGTCGCCAATCTAGCTGAAATAATTCTTGTTGAGTCTCCTCGTTCCGTGTAGACTACAAACAAGACCCTGCCAACTTTTCCTAGAACAATGTATCTGTCTTCTTCATCACTATGTTTTGCGTCAAAAAATTCCAAACGCGCATTGTCTGTAAAAACCAAAGCGGCAGTAGAAAAATCAATGCCATGTTTTTTTTCGTTCAGTTCATTCTTAGCGTCATCCCATTCAACTGTGCGACCTGAAACAACAGTTTTCATATTGAAAATTTATACCATGGCGTAAAATTTGTCAAGAAAATTTGACGCGAGATTTTATCGCGGCAGGGCATAGCGGATTGTGAGTGTGGCTCCCATTCCGGATTCCGGCGAGTGGAGAACGGCGTCCTTGCTTTGGTCAAAGACTTCCCGCATCGCGGCGCAGCAGATTGGCATGCGGTGGTTTGTTCCGGGATAGCCGCCAAGCAAGCGGTGAAGCTCGCCCGATGTTATTGTCACTTCTTTTTCGCCGGCAGAGGTTTTTTCCGCAAATATTTCGTTCAGCTTTGCGAGAAAGTGTTGTTTAAACATTATATTTACTCCTAGCAATTTGCATATTCATACATCTTTTGAATTTTGCCATTTGGGTAGAATACATATTCATAAAAGAATTCGTCCATTTCTACTTCATAAAAATTTAATTTAAAATTTTCGACGTCAATGTCCTCATCAATTTTTTCATGGGCAGAATAACGGATGTTGCCTTTTAAATCATATTCGTAATAGTCTATAAATCCGCTAGATGAAACTTTCAGCATTAAGTAACCATCTTGATTGTAAGTATATTTTGTTATATAACCCTCGGAATCCATACTTCTTATGAGTTTATTGTTCTTGTCATATTGATACAATGTCACTATGCCAAAACGAGTGCCGTACTGATAAAATTTTTGATTTTTTTCATTATATCTATATTCACCTTCAAAGCCTTTGGAATCTTTTGAATATATGCAATTGTTATTATTGTCATACTCAAACCACATTTCCTCGTCAAGAGAATTTCTCTTATGTATCCTATTGCCAGATGAATCATACTCGCTCCAACTTTCAATGCCAAAAGAATTACTTGTATGAACCTCATTGCCTAATGAATCATAATCGTATAACATCGTGCAAACATTGGAAGCGTTTCTTACTTCTTCAATTGTTGGTTTGCCGTTTCGATTGTAAGCTATAAATCTTATAAGTCCAACTTTTCGTGTTACTTTGTCTCCGCGAACTAAAAATTCTTTTTTTATCGGTTTTGCATACAATTCTTCCATATTTTTCTCCATGTTTTCAAATCAATTTATAAAAAGCCTCTCTAAAGAGTTGCAAAAAGATTTAGAGAGGCTAAACACATTCCCATCACCTAGGCAATTCCAAGCGCGCGTAAAAGATGTCGGCGTTTTCGGTTTGCCAAGAAGTTCGCCTGTAAATGTAGATGGGATATTTTAACTGCGCTTTTTGTTGCAAAACCTTTGATTGCGTGTAAGAATTTTCCAGCGGAAAAACACCGTGGGTTTTATACGGCCAGTTAGGATCTTTTGGCCGCAAGTATTCCACTTTGGTGCAAAGACCTTGTTCATTAAAAAGCAAATTCAATTCGTAGTAATCAAGCTTGCGGAAGGCTTTTTCTTCTTTTTCCTTGATGTCTGGAATGATAAATTTTACTTCGTCAGGAGTAAGGCCGATAAAGTCTTGAAAATTGAATTTGTCAGGGTCTTCGCCCCAAACCCATTCAATTTCTTTGTTCGCGTAGCATTTTGTAAGAATGATTTTGTCTTCATTCATAGCTTTGTCAACTGCATAGGCTCCCAAAGTTCCGCCTACCACAGGAACCAGTGCCACTGTGCCTATCAAATCTAATAAAAGTCCTAATAACATTTTTTGTCTCCTTGCCTTTTAGCGATAATCTTGGAATTTTTTCTAAGCAATTTTAACTTGAACTTAATTGGTTCAACCAGCGGATGATGATTGTCTTGAATGTTCAAAATTCTCAAGCAATCAAAAAGCAGGTTTCTTTCAGTGGAATGCAACTTAGCTTTTGCCTCAGCGGATTTTATTGGTCTGTCTATGCAAAACCATTCGACATATAATTTGTCGATGAACGAATCTGTTGCTTCTTTGTCGAATTGATTTTTTGCGACAATGCTTGCGATGGACTGGCGGAGCGTTGATAAGGTTCCGTTTTTTACTCGCGACGCAGTGTGTTTGTCGTTCACATGCCAATTCAAGCGGGCGCGAACAGACTCTTTTGCCGCGATTCCAACATAGACGCAATACAAATTGTCCTTTCGCTCTATCGCTTGTTGAACATCGGAGAGGTTTGCGCCAAGCGCGTTTAGAATGACATCGAGTTCCGGCTTTGCGCACCACCATTTGTAATAACCTGCCGCAGCAGGGATTTCTTGAAGTTCTGTTTTATTGCGTAAGGTTGAAGCTTTTAGCATTTTTTCACTCCGTAGACATATTCTGTTGGGGAATCAAGGTCAATCATGTTGGAACTTTTATAGCCAAACACAAAACAATGCAAATGAGGCAGAAGCCCTTTGTAGTAATCTGAACCGGCGAAAATGTAAAACACATCATTGTTCAAGTCATACTTTTCTTTTAGTTTTTGAAGGACTTTTTGTGTCCATTCTTTTTTGTAGCTAACGCTTTGCTTTGCTAAATATCTGTCGTAATAGACAATTTCGTCATTCTTATCCAGTAAATTATGTTCTGCTGAAAGAATATGCCAATCCTCGCACTTGAATTTCTTGAGCCCGATTGTCTTTGAAATCTTAAAAGTGTTGCCTTGATAGATATCCTGCGCTTTGAATTTTTGCGTCGGATTATCCTTGCCTAGTTTGGTCGCGCTGCAACCAATTAAACCGATAGTTTTCATTTTGTTCACCTCAAAACAAAAATTGAAAATTTGATAAATAGACAATAAACTATTGCCTAAACCAAAAGAGAAAAATAACAATTGTTTTGAGGTTCTTATTCAGAAGTGATAAGAGAAGCTCAAAACACCCTACAATACGATTCTTCTTGCATTAAGCTGAATCGCGGCCATTGAAAATTTTAATGTTTGAGTTAAAGCATCTAGCTTTTTTTACCCAAAAATCTCCAATGTTGGGTGCTGTAACTTACTAAGCTTCTCCTAAAGATTTGATTTGCGTTTTTCTCAAAAACGCCTTATAATTTTAAAATAACACTAAAATAAAAATCTGTCAAGCAAAAAAATTTATAATTCGGTAATTTTTTTGGAGGAATGGGGATATGAGCGAAGAGCAAATTGAATGGCGTGATGCGTGGAAAAAGCTTATTGACGCTTCACGGGAAATGATTTTAAACGGAAAAAAAGATGACACAAGCCCCTTTGATAGATTGACTTCTTTACAAGATGACAAAATGCTTTTGTTTGAAAAAGCAATAGCTTTTGAGTGCTTAGGAAATAAGGCAGAGGCAAAAAAATTATACGAGGTAGCTTCTAATGAAAAAACCGGTTTGCCTGTCGCACATTGGCGAAAGAGAGCAAAATATTTTTTTAACAGACTGGAAAAAGGAATTGTTTGGAGTCCTGATTTAAACACAAATCAAGATGTTTTCAATGTCCAATGGGATTTATATTTTAACATACACTATTACGCTAATTTGGATGATTATATTCGCTATCTTGCTATATCATCTGTTTCTCGAATAGGATCGGAGCCTGCAATGGCTATAGTAATTTTTAGAACTTGCTTGGAAATCGGACTATGGACATATTTTGAAAAAGAAGCTATTGCTATCAATGAAGATTACAAGCGAAAACATTATAAAAAAAATGCAGAATCACGCGATATAGGCCTGAATTATTTATTAGACCATATGAATGACAAACCATACAATCTTTTTAAACCTAGCGAGTTTAAAATATTCAATATAGTTAGAGCAGAAGGAAATAAAGCTGTTCATCCAGGAACAATAAAAAAAGCAAAGCCTTTTGTTTATCAACCAGATGATTTAAAATACATTATGGATTATTTCAATCAAATGATGAAGTGTTTAAATGAACACACAAAAGGAAAATAAAATAATTGTAATAAAGGATGGAGTGATTATGAAAGAATTTAAATTAAATGGAAAAATTTATTGTTTTGAATATAACGGTAAATCCGAGCGTAAGGTAAAACTTTTTCAAAAATTCTCTGATGATGACTTATATGGAAATCAAAAAGAAGTTATTGTCAAAAAATTAAATGAGCTTATTCAGCAAAATTCTGACATAGAAATAAAAGAAAACATAAAAAAATATATAAAAGATTATTGTGATGGAATCTGTAAAGATGCTTCTCAAACAACAAATTCGCTTGGAAAAATTTTATATGATTACCTCGAATAAAATTTAAGGAGTCCTTTAATACTATGCCAGAAATAAAATTATCTACATCTTTTTTACGTGATGTTTTTCAATTATCAAAAGAAGTTCAGAAAGAGACTTTTGATTTCATTGATAAAATAACAAATAATCATCCCTCTAAAATTCCTGGACTGAATTATGAAAAAATGCAAAGCACTTCATCAGGACTTTCAATTTATTCCGCTAGAATCAATGACAAATATCGAGCGTTGATTCATGAAGAAAACAAGGAACTGCATTTATTGAAAATAGCAAACCATGATCCAATTTATGATTCTACAAGAAAAATAGACGCTCTTTCTATTATGAAAACTAACAACATTTCAATTTCCACTAAAAGCGCAAAAGATTTAGGGAAGTTATTCGCAGGCATTAGCAATAAAGAGTTTGAAAAGTTGGGCATAAAGTCAGACAAAGAGTTAAAAACAATTCGTTCTATAAATACAGATGCTGAATATTACAAATTAAAAGAGGCGAAAGTTTTCCCTGAAATTGTTTTTGATAATTTAGATTTAGTTCTTGCGGAATTAAGCGTAAATGAATTGGTTTCTGACTATCGCAATAGATACAAAAAGGCAATGGCGATGCTTATGGAAAATGTAATAGAGCCTGCGTTAAAACATCCTGACTTAGACCCAGAAATAAAAAGCCATGTTCAAAGCACAAAGGAACGACTAAAGAAAAAAGAATCACTTGAAGAAATTATATTTTTTTACAATGACGCTTTAGATGCAAAAACTGGAAAAGCAATAGTTGAAGAATTCCGAAAAAGAGGGCTTCATGCTTTCGAGGATTATAAAGACGAAATCTTAAAAATTGCAAGGGGATTCTAATCCCCCTCTTTCTCTTGCCCTCCGCCCCAAAATCCGCTAAAATAAAACCGTAAAAAACGCGCCTAGTGGTAAAAGGAGAAAAAAGTGGCAAAAACAATCGACGACAAAAAAATAATTTACACGATGGACAGGGTTTCGCGAGCTTATGGAACGAAGGTCGTTCTTAAGGACGTGAGCATTTCTTATTACTATGGCGCGAAGATTGGCGTGATTGGTCCCAATGGTTCGGGAAAGTCTTCGCTCTTTAAGATTTTGGCGGGCGTGGACAAGGACTTTACGGGCGAGACGACGCTGGCTCCAGGTTACACGATTGGCTACCTTGAGCAGGAGCCGGAACTCGAAGCAGGAAAGACCGTCATCGACATCGTAAAGGAAGGCGTAAAGCCCATCACCGATTTGCTTGAGGAATTTGACAAAGTCAACGAAGCCTTTGGCGATCCCGACGCGGACTACGACAAGCTGGGAGCGCGGCAGGCGGAGCTGCAGGAAAAACTTGACGCGGCTGACGCGTGGAACTTGGACGCAAACTTGGAGCTTGCGATGGAAGCCTTGCGTTGCCCGCCGGCCGACCAAGTTGTCGACGTCTTGAGCGGAGGCGAAAGGCGCCGCGTGGCCCTTTGCCGCCTGCTTTTGCAAAAGCCCGACATCCTTTTGCTTGACGAGCCGACCAACCACCTTGACGCGGAGACCGTCGCCTGGCTTGAAAACCACCTTCACACTTATCCCGGAACTGTAATCGCGATCACCCACGACCGCTACTTTTTGGACGACGTGGCCGGCTGGATTTTGGAACTGGACCGCGGCGAAGGATATCCCTTCAAAGGAAATTACTCGTCATGGCTTGAACAAAAGGAAGCCCGCTTGGCTTTGGAAGAAAAGGGCGAAAGCCAGCGCCGCAAGGAAATGCAGCGCGAGTTGGAATGGATTCACATGGGCGCCAAGGGCCGCCAAGCCAAGCACAAGGAGCACATCACCCGATACGAAGAATTGCTCCGCCAAGAAGGAAAGACAAAGCTCAAGGACACCCAGATTTCCATCCCGGCCGGCCCGCGATTGGGCGGCCAGGTAATCGACGCGCAGGGGCTTACGAAATCCTTTGGCGACAAATTGCTTTTTGAAAACCTTGACTTCCACATTCCGGCGGGAGCGGTTGTCGGAATCGTAGGCCCCAACGGCGCCGGAAAGACAACCTTGTTCAAAATGATTGCCGGAATCGAAAAACCCGACAGCGGCGAGCTTAAGGTTGGCCAAACGGTAAAGTTGGTTTACGTTGACCAGATGAGAAGCAATCTTGACGAAAACAAAACGGTTTACGACACGCTTACAGACGGCCTTGACATGGTAAAGCTCGGAGCGGTTGACGAAAAGGGCCGGCCTCTTGAAGGCGGCGTCCGCGAAGTGAACGGCCACGCATATTGTGCTTGGTTCAACTTTGCCGGAGCGGACCAAAACAAAAAGGTCGGCGTTCTTTCCGGCGGCGAAAAGAACCGCCTTAACCTTGGAATGATGCTAAAGGAAAGCGGCAACGTTCTTCTTTTGGACGAACCGACCAACGACCTTGACGTGCAGACTGTGCGCGCCCTGGAAGAAGCCCTGGAAGACTTTGCCGGCTGCGCGCTTGTCGTAAGCCACGACCGCTGGTTCTTGGACCGCATTTGCACGCACATCTTGGCCTTTGAAAACAACAGCGAAGTCCGCTGGTTTGAGGGCAACTGGTCCGAATACGCCGAATGGAAAAAGAAGGAATTTGGCGAGGACGCGGGCGTTCCCAAGAGAACGGTGTATAGAAAGCTTACAAGGTAGGCGGCGCCCGCAGGAACGGGCCACCGTTGACAAGGCAAAAAATATTCTATATTATTAAGGCGAGCCTAGGTGCTATGCGACGCGTCGCTGCAAAACCCCGCCAGAGCCGGAAGGCAGCAACGGTATGCGGATGGCGTGTGCGCCGTAGATTACCTAGGCTCAACCTTTTTAAGCGCGCGAGGAAAAAAGCATGTGCGGAATTGTAGGTTATGTTGGCAACGAGCTTGCCACTCCCATTTTGATTGATTCGCTAAAAAAATTGGAATATCGCGGATACGACTCCGCGGGAATCGCTGTCCTTGACGGCGAAAATATTTTGGTCCGCAAGGCCAAGGGCGCGCTAAAGGAATTGGAAAAGCGCATCGCCGGCGAAACGATTAAAGGCTCGGTTGGAATCGGCCACACTAGATGGGCCACCCACGGCGAGCCCAGCGACGTCAACGCGCACCCTCAGACAAACGTAAGCGGCTCAATCGCGGTTGTCCACAACGGCATCATCGAAAATTATTTGGAGCTAAAGGAATGGCTCCAAGCGCAGGGAATCGTTTTCCGAAGCCAAACCGACACGGAAGTAATCGCAAACCTCATAAATTATTACTACACGGAAAGCTCGGACATTTTTAGCGCGGTTCTTTTGACGCTTTCAAAATTGGAAGGCTCTTACGGCCTTGGAGTTTTGTGCCAAGACTATCCTGACAGAATCATCGCCGCGCGCAAGGAAAGCCCGCTCGTTGTCGGCCTTGGAAAAGGCGAGAACTTTTTGGCCAGCGACGTTCCCGCGCTTTTGAGCCACACGCGCGAAGTTTACTTTTTGGAAGAAAAAGAGCTTGCCGTGATTTATTCCGACCATGTTGACTTGTTCGGAACCGACGGAACAAAACATTCGCGCGCGGCCACCCACATTGAATGGGACGCTTCAAGCGCGGAAAAGGGCGGCTACGCCCACTTTATGCTAAAGGAAATTCACGAGCAGCCCAAGGCAATGACCGACACTTTGCGCCCGCGCTTGGTTCAAAAGGACGGAAAGGCCGTTGACATTCACTTTGAGGAACTAAAGGAAAACGTCGATTGGAAAAACGCCGGCCGCGTTGTCATCACCGCTTGCGGAACTGCAAGCTACGCCGGACAAATCGCAAAGTACGCCTTTGAAAAATTCGCGCGCCTTTCTACGGAAGTGGACATCGCTTCTGAATACCGCTACCGCAATCCGATTATGAACAAGAGCGACATCTTTCCGGCGTGAAGGTGATCGCTATTACAAACTGTGTTGGCTCAACCGTAAGCCGTGAGGCCGACTATGTGATTTACACTAGAGCCGGCGCCGAGATTTCGGTCGCGTCGACCAAGGCGTACACCACGCAGCTTTTGTGCCTTTACCTTTTGGCTTTGAAGGCGGGAATGGAGCGCTCGACAATCAGCAAGGAAGAATACGAAAAGTCTTTGGCCGCTTTGGAAAGCGTTCCGCAAAAGATAGAAGAGATTTTAAAGAACGAGAGCGCCGTCCAAAAGTTGGCGAGCCATCAGTTCAACAAGGAAAAGATTTTCTACATTGGCCGCCGCTTTGATTCCGCTTCCTGCTTGGAAAGCGCGCTAAAGTTAAAGGAAGTCAGCTACATGCACAGCGAGGCCTTTGCCGCCGGCGAGCTCAAGCACGGGCCTATCGCGCTTGTTGACAAGTCCACGCTTGTCGTGGCCATTGCGAGCGACCCGGAATTGTACGAAAAGACAAAGTCCAACGTTGTCCAAGTAAAGACGCGCGGCGCCTACACGCTTGTGATTACACAGGACGGCTCGGAAATTTTCTCAGACACGGCGGACGAGATAATGAAGATTCCAAGCATCGACAGCGCCTTTGCCCCGATGCTTACGATTATTCCCGCGCAACTCTTTGCCTACTACTGTGCCGTGCTTAGAGGAAACGACCCCGACAAGCCGCGCAATTTGGCCAAGTCGGTTACGGTAGAATAGGCAATCTTTTTAGCAAAAATCGCGCGGCTTCTTCTTGCTGCGCTTCCGACGGATGGCTTAGCGCGGCGGTTTTGTTCATGTCGATTTGGGGAAGCAAAACAAACTGAACGTCCTTGTCGCCGCTTTGCTTTTTATATTCTTCAACCGCGCGCTTGATTTGTTTTTCCAAAACGTGCCCAATCATTCCGTAGCACCAAACTATTTTGGCCTTGGAATTTTTTGCGCGGATTTTTTTTAGGAAAGAAATCACCGCAGGCTCAAAGCGCTCGGCGATGTCCGGGCGGCTTTGGCAAGGATTTTGGTCGTTGGTTCCCAAGTTTACGATTACCATGTCCGGCTCAAAATTGGAAAAATCCCATTCCTTTTCTCCGCCAAAACGATTGGCCACCGAGCAAACTTCCTGATAATATTTTGGAAGCGCGTGGTCAAAATTGCTGTCATAACCGCAAACCACGCCCCAGCCGCTTTGACTGATGACGTTAAAGTCGGCGCCCAACTTTTGCGCGATTTTAAAGGCCCAAGTTTTTGTTCCGCCAAAAAAAATGCTTGCCCAATCCGTTTCTCCTTTGGCGCCGGCCGTTCCTTCGCCGCTAGTGATGCTGTCTCCGATAAATTCTATCTTTAGCGGCTGGGGCGTTACAGGAAGGAGGTCGCCGTCGGTCGAAAGGCTTTTTAGAAGGAAGCGGTGTTTGGCATCGTCGCCCATCGCTTGCGTTTCTTTGTAAACGCGGACGTTCTTTATGGAAGCCGAAGGCATGTTCCTAAAAAGACAAATATTGTTTTGCCCCTTGTTGAGCATAAGGCGGGCGCTTTGCATTCCGTTCAACCATACGCTAATCCACACTTCAAATTTGTCGTAGTCGGAATTAATCTGCGCCCATAATTCGGAGCCGTTGGCGTTTGCCTCAAAGCCGCTTGCCGTCCAAAAAAAATCTATTCCGTCTTCGCCATGCGCCGCGCGGCCCATAATTTTTATCCGCGCGTCCTTTGCCAAACCTTTCGCCAAAAAATTTTTCATAAACAAAATATAACATTTTGCCGAAAATAAATCTATGAGCGGAAAAATATTTTTAAAATGTTTTGTGTTTGGAATTTTGGGCGCGGCGCTCTTGCTGTGCTTGGCGCTTTTTCCTTCTTGCAAATCAACAGAGCAAGCGGCCGTTGACGAACAAAAAATCGCCGCTCCAGAAGAGCCTGTTGTCACTTATGTGAACACGGCGGTCAACAAGGCGGACGGAAAAATTTCCACGGTCATGCTTTTTAATTCTATAAAGGAAGTCGTGGCCATTCATCCAATATCGCGCGTCCGTTACAATTTGAGCGAGGCGGATTTTAAATACGATTCAGATACAACGGAACTTAAAGTTGTTCTTCCAAAAAACATTCCGTATAAATTGAACGATTTGGCTTTTCATATTGTTGGCGAGGCGGTTTATCCCGGCGTTTTTGTTTTGGCCGGAATAGACAAGGGCCGCGGAGAGCCTGGCGTTTTTATTGAAGGAAAAAATTCTGTGGAAGGAAGCGATTATTCTTACGACAAAAGTTCCGCCAGAATAACGAGCCTTATTCCGCTTAACGTAGACAAAGACTCGTTTGAAATTTGTTGGGCGACTAAAAACGGCGAGGTGACTTTTTCAAACAATCCGCAAAAGCACCGCGACGCTTACATGAAGCTTTACAACGCTTGGAGCCGTTCTGTCCATATGAGAGGAGAGTGAACATGAAATTTTCTTTGTTGCTTATGATTATCTTTAAGCGCGGTTAGTAAAAAAAATTGCGCTGTCATGTCCGGGCTGCTGGGCCAGGACAATTTTTTTTCAACTCATCCAAAAGCGCGCGGCAGCCTAAGTCTATGTCGTCGTAGGTTTGCTCAAAGTTTCCTGTGTACCAAGGGTCGGCGATGTCGCGCTTTAGTCCGGCCCATTCCAAAAGCAAGTGGATTTTTGGCCTGGCCTCGCTTCCCAAAATTCGGCTCATGTAAAAAAGATTTTCTTGGTCCATTCCCACAATCAAGTCGTAACGTTCCGCGTCGGCGCGCTCAAGGCGTCGGGCGCGATGGTCGCTGTAAGGAATTCCCATTTGGGCCAATTTTGTCCGAGTTCCGTAATGCATTCCGTTGCCTATTTCTTCCGCGCTGGTGGCGGCGGAATCAATTTGCAAGTCGTTTTCGAGTCCTGCTTGCCGCGCTAAATTTTTCATTACAAATTCGGCCATTGGCGAGCGGCAAATGTTTCCGTGGCAAACAAACAATATTCTTTTCATGGCGGCGCCTGTTAAAGGTAGATTCGCTCAAACGATTTTGTGTCGATTGGCTTTGAAAAATAATAGCCTTGGAAGAGTTCGCAGCCTTCGTCGTGAAGCAAGTCCATTTGGTCTTTGGCTTCGATTCCCTTGGCCAAAATTTTCATTCCAAGGTTGCGCGCCATTTGAATCAATTCTTTCATTATGATGTGCGCGTTTCTGGGCGAATTTGTGTTTTGCAAGAATCCAATGTCAACTTTTAGAATGTCGATGTTACATTCGCGCAAAATTTTGAGCGAGGTGTTTCCTGTTCCAAAGTCGCCGATTTCGATTGTAAAGCCGATTTTTCGCAATTGGTCTATCAATTTGATTTGCCGCTCCAAGTCGCCCATCATGACGTCTTCGCTCAATTCAATGTGAAGGTTCTTTGGGTCGATGTCAAATTCCGACAATAGCTCGTTGAACTCGTTTAGGATGCTCATCAAATAAAAGTCTTTTGGCGAAATGTTCACCGAAATGTAAAAGTCATCGCGTCCAGCCGTCTTCCATTCAAATAGTTTTTGGAACGCAAGGCGCCAAACGTAACGGTCGATTTTTGTAATCATGCCGTTCTTTTCAAAAATCGGAATGAATTCCGACGGCGAAACAATTCCTTCGTCGGGGTGCTCCCAGCGCACAAGGGCTTCCGCGCCGACCGCTTTTCCTTCTATGGTTGACTGAGGCTGCAAGTAGATTTTTATTTGGCCGGTGGAAATCGCTTCCGGCAACTGGTAGACCAACTGCTGCTCGCGCAAGGCGCTGTCGCGCAGCTTTGAGTCGTACCAAGCCACTTGCTTGCGGTATTGGCCTTTGATTGTGTCGATGGCGATAAAGGCGCGGTCGCACATGAATGAAACGCGCATGTCGGTGTCTTCGATTTCGTAAACGCCAAAGTAGCAAGTCGGCAAAATTGAAAGGTTGACCGTTTCCTTAAAGATGCGTTGACTTTCGTCTATAAAAAGCTGCAAGTTCAATCTGTCTTTTGGAATCAAAATCGCAAAGCGGTCGTTGTCTATCCTTCCGTAAACTTCGCCGATGACGGTTTTTTCTTTTAAGGTTGCCGCCATTGACTTTAAGATTTTGTCGCCGACAGCGATTCCGCTAAATTCGTTTATCAACTTGAATTTTCCGATGTCGCAGCAAACGATGAAATATTTTTCGTCTGGGTTCGCTTCCAGCATGTCGGCCACGCGGTCGTAAAAATACTGCTTGTTGTAAAGTCCTGTAAGCGCGTCGTGCGTGTTGCGGAAGCGCTCAAGCTTTTCGTGGTTGTTTTCTTCCGTCGTGTCCAAAATCGTCAAGTAGGTGCCGATGTATTTTTTGTCCTTTGACTCAATGTTTGAGAAAGTCATTTTGTAAAAGAATTCTTTTTCATCGACCACTCGGTGAATTGTCTCTTCCTTTGAGCCGATTGATTCCAAAGAGCGGCCGTTTGTGATTCTCTTTATTACAGGCTGAATGATGTCGTTGGGATTTTGATGGGGCTTGATCCTGTATATTTCCCTGACATAGTCGTTGGCGTAAATGCATTGGCCCCTGTCGTCAAAAATCGCGATTCCGTTGTTCATCTCTTGGATTACATGGTGAACGGTAAAGCGCCTTAGCAGGGAAGGAATGTAGTTGAATGAAAAGTAATAGAACGACGCTGAAAAGACGCTGTAGAACAAAACGGAAAAGTCAACCGGCAGCTCAAAGAAAACATAAAAGCCGTTGATTATTACAATTATCGCGACTTGCAAAATCACGCTGATGTATTTTATTTTGTAAAGCGACGAAGCGACGATGGTTTTGTAAAGAAGGCAGCAAATGCTGAGCGCGATTGTCAAATAGCAGAGCGCCAAGTGCAAGTCGAATGACCAACCGGGCACCGACCTAAAGAAAACGTCAGGCTCAAAGAAGGGGCTTGAGTAATAGAAACGTTCAATCTTAAAGACTGCCTCGGTGAAAAAATTGCTGGTCAAGTTGACGATGTCGGCCAGAAGAATTCCAAAGAGCGCGATCATGCATTTTTCAAACCAAGTTGTTTTTTGCTCTTTTGGCTTGGACAGCTTGAACAAGTCTTCCTTAAAAAATGTTACGAAAGCGGTGAAGAAATTCTTTTCCGCCGTTCCGTAGGGAAATGAGTATTCCGTGCAAAAGTAAAGCAAGTTAAAAAGAAGAATGTCTATCGAAGCGAAGTAAAAGAAGAATAAAAATGAAACGAGTTGTTCCGCGTAAGCCCATGACGGAGAAATCATCGCTATCAATATGTTGGGCAGAACCGCGCAAAACGCCGAAGCCAGCATGGCGCGCGCCTTTTTTGCCAAGGGAAGGTTCTTTTTTGCTTTTTCCATGGTTCGGCTTATTGTAAAGGCAAGCAAAACTTCCATGGCCGCAAGAATCAGCGAATACAATATTTTCATTCTATTATTTTAGCGCGCAATTGCGGATTTATCAATCTTTTTTGTTTGCGGCCAGAGGCTTGGCAAAAGCTCCCAAAAGTTGGCGCGATTGAAACACAAGCGGCTCTGTGTTATAATAGAAAAAACAACTTACATTCTTTTGGAGCGCTTTTTTATGAAAAAACTTTTATTGGGGAACGCCGCCCTTGCCCGCGGCTTGTACGAGGCCGGCTGCGCTTTGGCCAGCTCATACCCCGGAACGCCCAGCACCGAGGTAACGGAAGAAGCCGTCAAATTCAACGAGATTTACTGCGAATGGGCGCCCAACGAAAAGGTTGCTTTGGAAACCGCTTTTGGAGCGAGCCTTGCCGGAAAGAGAGCCTTTTGCGCGATGAAGCACGTCGGCCTTAACGTTGCCGCCGACCCCCTCTTTACGATTTCTTACACGGGAGTAAACGGCGGCCTTATAATCAATGTTGCCGACGATCCTGGAATGCACTCGTCGCAAAACGAGCAGGACTCGCGCCATTACGCCAAGGCTTCAAAGATTCCAATGCTGGAACCTAGCGATTCCCAAGAGGCCTTGGACTTTGCCAAAGCCGCCTACGAAATTTCAGAAAAATTCGACACGCCGGTGTTCATAAAAATGTGCACGCGCGTAAGCCATTCCCAAAGCATAGTGGAGCTTGGCGAGCGCGTCGAGCCTCCCGCCCGCCCCTACGAAAAGAATCCGCAAAAATACGTGATGGCTCCGGCCAACGCAAAAAAGCGCCATCCCTTTGTGGAGGAACGGACGCAAAAGCTTTCGGAATTGGCCGAGACCTCGCCGCTAAACAAAGTCGAGATGGGCGGAACAAAGCTCGGAATCATTTGCGACAGCACTTGCTACCAGTACGCCAAGGAAGTTTTTGGCGACGAGGCTTCAATCCTAAAGCTGGGAATGGTTTGGCCCTTCCCGCCAAAATTGATAAAGGACTTTGCTTCAAAAGTAGAGCGCCTTGTTGTTTTGGAAGAGCTTGACCCCTTTATCGAAGACTACGTAAAGTCGCTTGGAATTAAGGTGGAAGGAAAATCTTTGTTCCCGATTGTCGATGAATTTTCGCAAAGTCTTGTGGCCGAAAAGTTTGGAAAAAGCGCGCCCGCCGCTTGCAAAAAAATCGAAGGCCTTCCAGTGCGCCCGCCGGTCATGTGCGCGGGCTGCCCCCACCGCGGCTTGTTCTACACTTTGGCAAGGCAAAAGTGCACCGTGCTTGGCGACATCGGCTGCTACACCTTGGGCGCGATGCCTCCGCTTGGCGCGATTGACGCGGTTGAATGCATGGGCGCTTCGGTAAGCTCAATCCACGGCTTTAACAAGGCAACAGGCGGCGCGCTTGCCGGAAAGACTGTCGCCGTAATCGGAGACTCAACCTTCATGCACTCCGGCATGACCGGCTTGGCCAACATCGCCTACAACCAAAGCGATTCCACCGTAATCATTTTGGACAACTCAATCACCGGAATGACCGGCCATCAGCAAAACCCGACGACCGGCTACAACATAAAAGGCGACCCGGCCGGAAAAATCAACTTGGAGGCGCTGGTCCGCTCGATGGGAATCAACCGCGTCCGTGTCGTTGACCCCTACAACTTAAAGGAAACCGAAGCCGCCGTAAAGGAAGGGCTTTCCGCAAAGGAGCCCAGCGTAATCATAAGCCGCAGGCCATGCGCGCTTTTAAAATACGTAAAGGCGAAGGCGCCGCTCCAAGTCAACGACCAAAAATGCGTTGGCTGCAAAGCCTGCATGAAAATCGGCTGCCCGGCAATCAGCTTTAAGGGCGGAAAGGCTTTTGTTGACCAAACCCAGTGCGTGGGCTGCGGCGTTTGCAAGCAGCTTTGCGCCAAGAACGCGTTTGAAGGCTAGCGGCACAATAATTGCTGGCAAGCCAACAATTGCTTGCTAGCCGCATAAGCGGCAACATCCGCGCTCGCGACAAAACTCGCGCGGACAGCCGTACTATTTTGGAGGTTTTTTTATGACAACGAACGTGATGATAGTTGGAGTTGGCGGACAAGGTTCGCTTTTAGCAAGCAAATTGCTGGGCCAAGTTTTGTTGAACAAGGGCTGGCAAGTAAAGGTTAGCGAGGTTCACGGAATGAGCCAGCGCGGCGGAAGCGTAGTTACATACGTCCGCTTTGGCGACAAAGTTTATTCCCCGATAATCGACAAGGGCGAGGCCGACTGCATAATTTCTTTTGAAACCTTGGAAGCCGCGCGCTACATGGAAAACTTAAAGGCCGGCGGAACGGTGATCGTAAACGAGCAAGAAATCGACCCGATGCCGGTAATCACAGGAGCGGCCTCCTACCCCGAAAATCTTTTGGACAAAATGCGCGAAGCCGGCGCCAAAGTTGACGCGATCGACGCGCTCAGCCTGGCATTAAAGGCAGGCTCCGCAAAAAGCGCCAACATCGTTTTGATGGGCCGCTTTTCGACATACTACAAGGACATCGCCGAACAAGATTGGCTTGACGCGCTGGCCCAATGCGTAAAGCCGCAATTCTTGGAAATGAACAAAAAAGCCTTCGCGCTTGGAAGAGGAGAATAATCGCGTCCAAGCCCAAAAAAAGGCGGCGGCCCTTGTTAGGACCGCCGCCTTTTTAGTCAGTAACCAGTCTTGTCGTTAGCCTTACAATACCGGCTTCATCGCCGTCATGTAGGCCCTTAGCCTTCTACCAACGACTTCGATCGGGTGGTTGCGGATTTCGGCGGTGTCGCTGATTACGCGGTTCATTTCGTACAAGCGCTTGCGGTCGATGAGGTTTGCGATGAGCGGAACTTCGTGGAGCGACTCGTAGTAGGCCGACTCTTCCTTGATTCCCGCGGCAACGGCTCCGAGCTTACGTCGCTTGCCTTTTCCACAATTCCATTTGTCGGAAAGCCCGTGCTTGTTATGGGCCTTATCACGTTCACATTTTCGACAATGCTGGGCTGGTACTATTACGGCGAGCGCTGCGCCGTCTATTTGTTCGGCGAGAAGGCCATCATGCTTTATAAGATCCTCTGGGTCATCGGAATTTTCGTAGGTTCCCTGGTAGAGCTGAACCTGATCTGGGATCTGGCGGACCTGCTCAACGGCCTGATGGCGATCCCTAACATCTTCGCAGTGCTGCTCCTGAGCAATGTCATTGCGGCTGAGACCAAAAAGTACAGCGGATCCCACATCAACGACAAGGATGAGACAGAGATCCCGGTACTTAAGAACGCAAATAAGGGCGTACTGTAAGAAATCGTTTATCCTGATATAGTAATGCAATGAAAAAGCGCTGCGGAATTTATGTCTGCAGCGCTTATCTGGTACAATGGTCCTATATGTAAGACTACTATAGGACGTCATTTGGAGGTGTCAAAATACTATGAGCGGTGAAGAATTACTAAGGACCATGCAGAAGAGGCGCAGTGTGCGCAGCTACTCCGGGCAGCCGGTGCCTATGGAAAAGCTGAACCTGATCCTGGAAGCCGGCATGCTGGCTCCCTCAGGCAGAGCGATCCGGCCCTGGGAGCTGATCGTGATCAGGGACAAGCAGAAACTGATCGGCCTCTCCAGCTGCCGCATGGGCGGAGCTGCCAGAATGCTGGCAGGCGCGGATCTCGCGATCGCGGTGGTAGGAGATGAAGAGAAATCCGACGTCTGGACGGAGGACTGCTGTGTCGTTATGGAGAATATGCACCTGATGGCCAGCGCCCTGGGCGTCGGCAGCTGCTGGATCCAGGCGCGGGAGAGAATGGCTATGGACGGAGAGACCACGGAGGAGTACGCGCGGACCATTCTGCAGTTCCCGCAGGAGTGCAGGCTGGAGGCGATCCTTTCTCTCGGTATGCCCGAGGAGGACTGGCCTGAGACGCCGATTGACGCATTGCCTTTTTCCAAGATCCATATCAATAAGTTCTGACAGACGGTGTTTTGGCAAGGCGTTGTTGTAAATGATCATGACCTGCGCCGCAAGGCGGCGGTCTGACCGCTATGAGAAAGGAGGCAGCCTATGGCCCCTGGAGCACATGGAATGGGGTTTGGCCCGGGCAGCAGAAACTTTATGTCGGAGGAGGAGAAAAAGAACCTTCCCAAAGTGACGCCGGAACTCTTAAAGCGCGTCTTCTCCTACCTCCTGCCTTACTGGAAGCAGCTGGCACTGACGCTGGTCTGTATAGTTTTCTCATCGATCATGACGCTCATGCCGTCGGTCCTGACAGGCAAGATCATTGACGAAGGCCTGATCGGCAGAGATTTTCACAAGCTGGTGTTCTATATCATTCTGTCACTTGCGGTGACAGCAGGCGCCAATCTGATCGGCGTCGCGGAGAGCTACCTCAACACCTGGATCGCGCAGCACATCACCTTTGACATGCGCAACCAGATGTACCGGCATCTGCAGAATATGTCCCAGCGCTTTTTCACGTCCAACAATCAGGGCGATATCATCACGCGCATGACCAGCGACATAGACGGCGTCAAAACAGTGATCACCAACACGTTCTCCAACATTCTTTCCAACGTGATCACGCTGACCGTCGCGCTTGTGGCTATGTACCAGAAGAACTGGATCCTGGCGACAGTGGGCATCATCATTGTGCCGCTCTTCACACTTCCGACCAGAAAAGCCGGGCAGAAGCGCTGGAGCCTCACGCAGGAGGCGCAGGCCTGCAACGACGAGATCAACGGGATCCTGAATGAGACCATGTCGGTCAGCGGCCAGACTCTGGTCAAGCTGTTCTGTAAGGAGGAATTCGAGTACAAGCGCTATGAGGACGCCAACCGCAGGATGATCGACCTCAATGTCAAAGAGAGCATGGCCGGAAGATGGTTCCGGGTGGTCCTGACGACGATCACCAGTGTCGGACCTATGCTTCTTTATCTTGTGGGCGGTATTCTGATGCTGCGCTACAACTCCGATCTGACAGTCGGCGATATAACGGTCCTTGTTGCGCTCCTGGGAAGAATGTACGGCCCCGTAAACTCCCTTCTCAACATTCAGGTGGACTGGATGCGGTCCATGGCTATGTTCTCCAGGATCTTTGAATATTTTGACATGCCTGTGGAGATCGAGAATGCGCCGGACGCGATCGTGCCCGCTCATGCGGACGGCAATGTGGAGTTCCGCCACGTCTACTTCCACTATGATCCTTCCAGACAGATCCTGAAGGACGTGAGCTTTAAGCTGGACAGCGGTCACAGCATTGCGATCGTGGGGCCGTCGGGATCCGGCAAGAGCACGCTGGTCAACCTGATCCCGCGTCTGTATGATACAGTGCACGGCGAAGTGCTCTTTGACGGGATCAATGTCAGGAAGCTGGATCTGGCCTTCCTGCGCGGCAATATCGGCGTTGTGACACAGGATACTTATCTGTTCAACGGAACGATCCGTGAGAACCTCCTCTATGTAAAGCCTGACGCGACCGAAGCGGAACTCATCGATGCCTGTGAGAGAGCTAATATCTACGACTTCATCTCCAACCAGCCCGAGGGGCTGGATACTATGGTCGGAAACCGCGGACTCAAGCTGTCGGGCGGAGAGAAGCAGCGCCTGTCCATCGCGCGCGTGCTGCTAAGAGATCCCGCGCTTCTGATCTTCGACGAGGCGACTTCCGCGCTGGATTCCATATCCGAGCGCAAGATCCAGGACGCCATCGATCCTCTGGTGTCGTCCAGGACCAGTATTCTGATCGCCCACAGGCTGTCCACGATCCTGGCGGCGGATGAGATCCTGGTGATCAAGGACGGCGAGATCGCGGAGCGCGGAAAGCACAAGGACCTGGTTAAAGCGGGCGGCGTCTACACAGAACTCTATGAGACCCAGTTTAAAGGCGCTATGGATCTTCCCGAGGAGGAGCCGGAACCCGATGAGCCGCTCGGATGGGACGGAGGCGGTTCCTACAGCGGTCCCCACAGGATCCGCAGGAGGGCGGCAGAGGCGCGCGCCGAGAGAGAACGTGAGATGGAGGAAGAGATCAGGATCTACGGAGATCCCTATGAGGAGTACCGGGAAGAGATGCTCAGAAGGAAAGGGGAGAACTGCTGACCGGGTATTGATCCGCGTATGAGAGTTCATGAAAGCATTCATGAAGTGCGGTGTACAGGGCTTATGAGAGAACACTTGATATGATCTGCCGGTAGGGAAAACACATGAGCATGGAGAAGAACAAAAAACGCACATGGATCTTTGAAGAGGCGCCGATCCCGGAGGCCGTGTTTACGATGGCCATTCCGACGATCATCACGCAGCTCATCAATATTGTCTACAACTTTGCGGACGCCTGGTATGTGGGCAGAACGGAAAGTGCGGCTATGATGGCGGCGCTTTCTGTGAGTCTGCCGGTCTTTATCATCATACAGGCGCTCGCGAATCTGTTCGGTATTGGCGGCGCCAGCGCGATCTCCAGGGCGCTGGGACGAAAGGATACTGGGCGAGCCAGGAAGATCTTCGCATTCGGCTTCTACGGAGGCCTTATGGCAGCGGTGATCTACGCAGTTGTGGTCTTTTTTGCCCGCCCTCTGATGATTCCTCTGATCGGCGGCAGTGAGGATTCCTACCCATACATCTACAACTACATGTTCTGGACCATGGTAGTCGGCGCCATTCCGACGCTCGGCAACGCGCTCTGCGGCCATCTGGTCCGTTCGATCGGCGCAGCGAAAGAGGCGGGATTCGGCCTGTCAATGGGCGGTATCCTCAACATCATTCTGGATCCGCTGTTTATGTTTGTTCTGCTCCCGCGCGGCATGGAGGTGACAGGCGCGGCCATCGCGACCTGCCTGTCCAATACGATCGCCTTAACGTATTTTCTCGTTTTCCTCTACAAACACCGAGATAATCCTGTGTTT
>ONET01000063.1 GCA_900316905.1 uncultured Treponema sp. | reverse complement strand
ATCGAAAACCTTGTCTTCTTGGCAAAGATTTACGGTGTTTCTATGGATGAGCTGATTGTTTATGAGCGGTGAGGGAGTCCGCGTTCCGCGCATTAAAGTATTACTTTATTGACAGCTTCTTATTTTTGGCTTACACTTAAAGAGCCTTGAGTAGACATCTGGGTGGGAAAAAATATCCCTCTTCCATTTGTCCACTCAAGGCTTTTTTGTTGTGTCAACTTCCAAAAAAGCGCTCCCGCCAAAAGGCAGGAGCGAATGCCGTTGAAGTTCGCCACATTTCCTCAGCCGCCGGACAACGATTGTCCGACCCCGCAGCAGGCATCTCTACATTAAACGGCGCGTCGTTAGAGGGCAGCGCTCCTCTGTCGCATAATTCCAATGGAAAAGCCGCAGTGGCTATCTCTGACGTAAACGACAAGCGCATTATAGCGCGCGGATGCGATTTTTGTCATTAAAGCGGCGCTTTAATCCCAATTAGTCACAATTCCATTACATCGCTCAGGCACAAAAGCTCAAAGCCGTTCGCGTCCATGCAAACGTGCATGCGCTCTTCTTGTCCAAAAAGACAGGCTCGTGCGACAAAACATAATTGCCAAAAAGCAGCGGTCCCTTGTAAACGTTGTCAAAGCCGAGGCTTGTGTAGAATTCGATAAAAGTTGTGAAAGGCCGCTTGTCGTTCATAAAGTCGTGGTTTCCAAGAATCAAATTCATCTTGCGGTTCCTTTTCATCCGCATCACGGCGTTCATGATTTTTGATCGCTCAATTTTTGCGTTCAAATACACATCGCCAAAATTCCAAATCAGACAGTCGTCAGGGAGCGCGTCAAATTTCTTTAGCAGGAACTCCGTCATTTCCGCGCAGCCTTTTGGCGAATAGTCAAACGGGCGGCCGCAATACTTTATTATGTTCGTGTGGAACCAGTGCAAGTCGCTTGTGATGAAAATCTTTTCCGGCGGATAGCCCAGCGTAAACTCTTCTTCTGTCAGCCGCTTGTAGTCCATAACGGCGTTATTATAGCGCAAGAGCGGAAAGAGTACATTAAAGCGCGGCTTTAATGCGCTATCTCAGCGCTTGCACTATAATACAGCTGTCGTTTACGTCAGAGATAGCCACTGCGGTGTTTCCTTCGGGATTCTGCGACAGAGGAGCGCTGCCCTCTAACGACATTCGCTCCTGTCTTTTGGCGGGAGCGTTTTTTACGCATGTATGGAGCGAGAAATGAAACTGTTTGTATGCGGAAGCTGCTCGATAACGGACAAAGAATGGATTTACTCAAAGATAGAAGAATGTGTTTCCGAAAACAACTTTACCGACATCACCCTTCTTGAGGGCGAAGCGAAAGGCGTTGACCTAATCGCAAAAGAGTGGGCCTCCGCGCGCAGGATTCCTGTAAAGGAATATCCGCCGGACGCGAAACATTATCTTCACAACGCTTGCCACAAGCGAAACGAAGCGATGGCGGTTGACTGCGACTTTATGCTTGACTTGTGGGACGGCGAATCCCGCGGAAGCCTTCACGACATCATGATGGCGGAAAAGCATCAAAAGCCGTACAAAGTTTGTTTGTACACAACTAAATCGTATTCTGAATCCGTTCGGTTCGTTCTGGAAAACCGCAAAGAGATTCTTCGCTCTTCCGAAGATTTGCGAATTGTGTATCCAAAATTCAGGGAAGAGGTTTTCAAGCATTTATTGGAAGTGCAGAATGGGATGCCTTGAGTTTTAAACTCGACTGGGACTTTATCACATTTGAAGGGCCGTGATTAAAGAATTACTTTAATAAAAAAAGAAGCGCGGACGCCATGCAGTCGGTAATCGCCCTGCAAGGATACGCGCCTAAGTTTCTTGGCATATACGCTTAGGCGGGAGCCGCGCTTCCACGGTTACTATAGCGCAAGTCTCCGTTCCGCGCATTAAAGCATTGCTTTAATGACAAGGCAGGCGAACAATTATAATATGAGTTAATCCGATTGGCGCGACGCTAAGGAGAATTTTTCCCCGGCTGCCTTGCGCCAGACACATGGTTTGATTCTTATACATTGTTCGGCTAGAATTTTCTTCAGGCCGCTTTTAATATATTTTCTTATTTTCCTTGTTCCCGCTTTGGTTATTGGCCTATTAAATATGGATCGTTAAGTTTTTTTGCTCGGCGCGGATTTCTTCAATTTGTTTGTCCAAACTCAAAAGCCGCCTTTCCAAAGCCATGTATTTGGCTTCAAATTCTTTTTGCTCGCTTTGAGGCATAAAGGGAATTTCCAAAGTTTCAAGCGCGCTTTTTGAAAGGGTTTTCATTCTGCCGCCAGTCGCGATTTTTTCAAGGCTTTCCTGTCCTGCTTGCGATTCCAAAAAACTTTTTAAATACGAGGCCTTTAGCTCTGAGCCTGGCTTGATTCTGACGATAAAGAGGCTTTCGGCTGGAAATAGTTTTTCTCCGGCGGGAACGAGCGCGATTTTTAACGGAATCACTTTTGCCAAAACTATGTCTTTTGGCTCAAGCGGGTCAAGCTTGCAGCCGTCCGCCACGCCTATGATGGGCCTCATTGTGTTTTGAACGCGTCCGTCGCCAATGTCCGATATTCTCAAGTAGCGGCCTATGATTTTTTTTGCCGGGCCATTTTCTTCTGCGAAACGAACTTTTGAAGCGCTTGGAGCGCTTTTCATAATCACGGCCTCTTCTCCAAGCGTGAATGTTTTTTTGTCCGTCCTTTCGTTCTTGTAAAAGGCCGCGTTCAATTCGCAGTTGTTTTCTTTTACATGCTCATAGGGAACAAAAATCTCGCGCTTGTCTTTGTTCCTTTCGTCGACGAATTTTATTCCCAAAAGGGCCGCGCTCTTTTCAAAGACCAAAAGGCTTGCGCTTACGTCTTTTGGCGTTATGGCTTTTTGCGGCAAGTGGATTACTTGCGACAAAATTTTTTCTTCCACGATTTTTTTTCGCAAGGCCTTGTAATTGCGGCTGAACAAAGCGTTGGACACAAGAATAACCGCGCGGCCGCCGTCTTCCAAACAATCCAAGGCGCGTTGGATGTAAAATTCCGTATTGTCGCTTTTTGTCCGCTCCATGTTGATGTAATCCCAAGAGGCGCGGGGCGAGCCTTCAACTGGAGCTTGATAGATTGGCGGAAAGGCGTATATTTTTGAAAAGCGCTGTTCAATTTTTTCATTTGGATTTTTTAGGTCGGAGGAAATAAGCCGCGCCGACTTATTTGACGTTCCGTAAACGTCATTCAGCAAATTGTATGAAAGCCATTCCGTTTTTGTCGCGCAAAATGACACTGCGTGAATGGAAACTGGCAGGCGCGCGGCCGCGGAAAAAAACTCGCGCGGATCTCCGTAAAAATTCGCGACTGTTTCGCCGGCCTTTGCTTTTAAAAGCCCAAAAACTTTTTTGTACAAATCCAGGTTTGTTTTTGTGTGTTTTGGCGAGTAGTCGCAAGCCGCTTCAAGCAAGTTCGCGTTAGGCATAAAAAAGTCATAGTCGTCCTCGTAGCGGAAAAACTCGGCGCAGCCTGCGTCAGTAAAGAACTTTTTAAAGTCGTCGTAAGAAATTTTTGGACAGATTTTTAAGACAATTTCTTTGACTTCAGGCGAAAGCGCCCTTTTGTCCAGCAAGGCGCGGACAGAGGATCGCTCTCCGTCTTTTCCCAAATAGTTAAGGTAAAGCCTTACGAGCATATTCGCGTCTTGGTATTTTAGAAAATTGTCGTTGTCCAAATCATTCGTCATAATCGCAATACACAGCCTTTTCCGTTTTTAGCTTGACCACATTGTCCAAGCTGACCTTGTACAGTCTGCACAGCGGAACCAAATGCTCCAATTTTATTTGTCCGCCGATTTCCCAATTATACACGGATTGGCCCGTAATTCCAAGATGTCTTGCGACTGCGGGAACAGCGATTTTTCGTTCCTTTCTGATTTTACGCAAGGCTTGTCCAGTCTTCACCAAATCCAGCGTTTCACGCTCAAAAACATGCTCAAATTCGTTCATAAAAGCCGCCTCCATAGTTTTTTGTTGGGGAGAACTCTCCCTAATGCTTAAAATATAGCGCCGCTTTTTAGTTTTGTCAACAGGGAGATTTCTCCTTTTTCAAGCAATGCTTTAATGACAATTCTCTGTTCCTGCGTTATTCTAGGCAAAGTCACTTGCGTTTTTTCAAGGAGGAAATATGAAAGTTTTGGAAGAAAAGAAAACTAATTGCCGCGAGATAGAGGCCGCTCCGGCGCTTTGCTTTGAAGACTATGAGCTTTCGTCTTACGTCTTTGACCAGTGCTTTGAAGGCGTGGTTCTTGGAAGCGGTGTTTTTTGCGGCGAGTTGTTGGAAAGAGTTTATTCGGTCGATGAAATGCTTCCAATGTTAAAATGTTACTTGATGATTTTGGAAAAGATGAGGAACGAAAAGTTTCATGAGTTGGAAAAGAAATTTCCGATTCACATTGATAAAATGCTTGAGATTTTTTCAGACGACTTAAAGAACGATTTTGAAACTTTTCACGAAGTTCTTGCCTTGAACAGGCGCGCGAAGTCCGCGCTTTACAAGGACAAGACTCCGATTGACAAAATGCTTGACAGTCCTTGCGTAAAATCTTTTTGCGACGGCCTAAACTTGAACTACTATGAAAAGCAGCTTTTGATTTTGGCCGCGGCCCAGCGCGAGTGGGCGTGGATTTTTCCGCCTCAAAAAGGAAATAAATTCAAGTCGAAAATCTTTTACGACATCACGAACGCGAAAGAGAGGTCTGCCTTTGCTCTTGCCCGCAAGTTGAACGACAGAATGTTGCGGCTTGGCTTGTTCAGCGAGCCTTGGACGATTCGCGAATACGTCTTCGCCTTTTTTAAGGACGAGAACGCAAGCTGTTCGCTTTGCAAAATCGTTCCCGACGAAAAGCGGGACATTTACGACTATCACAAGCTTAGCGCGGACAACGACAAGACCCTTAGCCTTGCGATAAGCCAAGCGCTTGAGTATGGCGAAAACAAAAAAGGCTCTTGGCAAATCGTTAGCGGCCTAAGCGATTGGTCGGCAAGGAATTTTTTGGCGTGGAACTGCAAGCGCGCCCGGATGGACCTTTACGAGTTTATGCCGGAACTTTCCTGCCTTAGCCAGGAAGAGCTTGAATTTTACGTTTACGCGCTTTCAAGCCGCCTGCGCGGAAAAAAGGCCGCGATCTTTATAAGCCAAGAATGCGCGCGAAAGCTTTTGGACTGCCCGCAAGAAGGGCGGCTTGGCGTAAGGGTAAAGACAAAAAGCAAGGGCCGGCATTTTGTCGCGGAAGAAAACGGTTCTTTGCTAAGAATGGCCGGCTGCCCGATTTTTGTCGCCGCGCAAGGCTCGCCGCAAGATTTAAGGGAAGGGCTGGAAGATCTTGGCGCCAGCGTCTTGCATTGCGCCGAGATAAAAGTTCCTAAAGAAAACTTGCGGGAAGAGCGCGCCAAGGAATTTTTTTACGAGCGAAAAATTCCCGAAAAGTTTTTGCAGGCGGCGAGCGAGAAAGGCGCCAAGTTGGAAATCCCGCCGGAAGATTGGGAAGAGGCCGCCGAGATTCTAAAGAACGCCACGCGGCTTACTCCCGACGCCGCGATGGAATTGCTTGAGGAAAACTACAAAAAGCGGCCCGATGGCGATGTTAGGAAAAACGCGCGCTTTTCTTTTGAGGCATTGAACACAAGCCCGCAAATCGAAGAGATTGTCAGCGCGCTGAAGAACGCGGACGAGTATCAAAACGGGCAATACGACAAGGAGTCGGGCGTTAGGATTTTGTGCTACGGAGTTTCAGGCGCGGGAAAGACCGCCTGCGCGGAAGAAATTTCAAAGATGCTGGACAAGCCGCTTGTGACTGCGCGCGCGTCGGACATTTTGGGAAGCCTTGTCGGCGAAACGGAGCAAAACATCAAGCGCGTTTTTGAGGAGGCGGCGGACAAAAAGGCCGTGCTTTTGATAGACGAAGCCGATTCCTTTTTGAACGAGCGCGGCGACACGCTGAACCACCACAACGATGTTATGACCAATGAATTTTTGGTCCAGATGGAACGCTATCCCTATATCGTGTTTTGCAACACCAACTTGCCTGAAATTTTGGATTCGGCCACCGACAGGCGCTTTCACTTTAAGGTTTGCTTCAAGCCGCTCACAAAAGACGGAACGAAAATTTTGTGGAAAAAATATTTTCCCGGCTACGAAGTTTCCGCCGAAAAGATTGACGAAGTTTTTAGGGCGGGCGACATCACGCCGGGCGACTTTGGCGCCTTGGGGCAAAGGATTCGCTTTTTGAACAAAGAAAAAATTTGCGCGGACTACATCGCTGATGAATTAAAGGCGATTGTCGCGGGCAAAAAGGACAACAAAAAAAGCCGCAAGATCGGCTTTGAGCTTTAGATAATGGGGGTTTTGATATGAACGACATCATTTACAAGAGCGACGCGCAAAGGCGTTTGGCCGAAGTTTTGGACGAGCTGAAAATCGAGGCGCGCTATTCACCGTCGGACGAACTTTTCGTCTTGCCGTCAGAAGCCGTCTTGATTTACGAAGAAAAAATTCCCGACTTGGAAAAATACAAGGGCCAGGTTCCCCAAGAAAGAATTCTTCAAATCCATGCGGACGGCTCTTTGTCAAACGAGCGCTACGAGGCAAGAATCAAGCGCTGCGACAAGTGCAAGAAATTCTTTGTGTTCGTAAAAGAGAAGGGGCAAAAGGGAGTTTTTTCTTGCCCTGCGTGCGGCTCAAGCGGCATGCGCTTTTTGTCCAACAACGCCCGCATTCCGGGCTGGTACGGCGAAAAAAAGCAAACGATTATCGACGAGCGGGAAGCGGAAGCCCATTTGGACGCCTGTACCGCTGAGTGCGAAGAAAACATCAGGCGCGTAATCAGCAAGCTTAAGGGCGGCGTCCGATATGTTGCGGCCACGGACGAGAAGGCCGCGCGGATTAAGGAACTTGCGAAGAAATATCCCAACATGGAAACAGTTATAAAATACATTTTGCAGTCGTTTGAAACCGCTTCGCTTAAAGCCAACCATGAAATCGCCTTTAAGCCAATCGTCTTGGTTGGAGACCCCGGCTGCGGAAAGACTTCGTTCGTTTCGGAACTGTGCGAAATTATAATGGGAAGAAAGGGGCTTAAAGTCGATTTGGGGAACGACACGGCGGCCTTCACTTTTTCTGGCTCGGATCCAAGCTTTAAGCAGGCGCGGCATGGCTTGATAATTGAATCGATGTTCGCTGAAAGCAAAGACCAAGGCCCTTTAAAGAATCCCGTGATTCACTTTGACGAATTGGACAAGGTAAAGGGCGACCAGAACTACAGCGTGGAAACTTTGTTCTATTCCATTTTGGAACGGAGCACCGCCCGCCGCTTTTTTGACAACTACATCGGAATCAATGTTGACGCTTCGGGAATAAACTATATATTTACCGCAAACAAGCTTGAGGGAATTCCCGCGCCAATCATAAACCGCCTTCGCGTGTTCAACATAGAAAACTATACCCACGAGCAGCTTAAGGAATGTGTGATCGACAATTGCTACAAGGCCTGGCTTGTCAACAACGGCATGGAGGCGCAATGGCTTCCAAAAGTTTTGTCGTCATACATAAAGGAAAGAATCCTTGCAGAATGTCACGACGACCCGCGCAGCATCGAGGACGCGATTGCCTTGGTCTTTTCGGCCACGCTTAGGGAGGACTCCGAAAGCGGCCATAAAATTGCGCTCTTTTCGCCGGATGAAATCGCGGCCGGTTGGAAAAACTTTCGCGGCGCCAAGGCGATTTCCGGCCAGCGCTGGAAGCTTCCGCGCGGCTTTGTGAAGGAGGAAAAAGACGGCGTAAAAAATTCCGTGAAAGGCTTGCTGGATCTTTTTGACGAAAAGGAAGATGAGTGATATTTATGGAAAGGCCTGTGATTGACATTCCCGCCGCTTTGACGCGGGATATGTCCGCTGGCATCATGGCTCTAGCGCTTTTTTAATATCGTCCATGTTGGAAGAGTCATTCGGATGCCGGCTGAAAAAGCGTGCTCTAGGTTTTGTTCCGCGACATAAAGCGAATACCTAACGTCGATGTTGTAAAAACTTCCTAATGGGATTGCCAATCCCACGTTGTGAATTAACGCTAATTCCGAAAGGTTTCCATAATTTTTTAGACGCGCGACGTCAAAAATGTAATAAGCTGCGGGGTGAAAATTTCCTAAATGCGCGCGCGCGTTAAGGCCAAAGCCGCCGCCGGCTGAAAAACCGTTTTTATGAAATGAGCTTTGCCAGTCAATTGTGCCGTCAAGAAAAAGCCAAGATGTCAGCGGCAGTTCAATGTACGCCGTTAAATTGGAGCCCATGAAGTATTTATAGTTAAAGCCCACGCCGCCTAAACCGCCGTTTCCCAACTTTTGATATGCCCAAGGCGCTTTTTCCATTTGCTCGTCAAGAATCGCTTTCTTTTTTTCTTCCGCCGCTTGCCGAAGATTGTTTTTCTCTTCTTTTAATTCCCGTTGTTTGCGTATGTTTTTTAAATTCCAATCCACCAACGTGGCCGGGGAGTATTTATATGTTCCCTCGGTGTCTTTGTCGATTGTTTTTATGATTTTTTCAGATTGCGTGCTTTTTAGCAGCATTTTGTGAACTGTGACAATATATTCAGAAGGACTTTTTGCATCGCCTATTTTTATCGAATATTCGACTATGGTTTGAATGTACGGAACGTTCAAACGAAAGAAACTGTCGTATGTTTCCACGTTGTCTTGATACTTGGCGTAGGCTTCAAGCTTTTCGGCCCGCTTTGGATCTTTTGCGTCAGGATAGCTTGGAACCTCAAGCCCAGTCAATTCATTGTATAAAAGCAAACCTTCGTCCGAACATATTGCTTGTCCTCCAAAAACAAAAGACAAATTGTATTCCCAACCATGTTTGCTTTCCGAACCGTTGTAATTGTTTATGCGAAAATACACGCCGTCGTTGAACATGGAATTAGCGACGTACTTGGCGCCTTCAAGCGACTTTATGTCTAAAATTATTTTTTGCCGTAAATTTTCCTGAAGCTTTCCGGCTGTGTTTTCCACTTGATTTTCGTTTTCGCTTTTTATTTTTTCATGCTTTATTTTTATGGCTTCAATGTCGCTTTCAAGATTTTTCTTGCCAACGTCATTCAAAGAGCCGTCGGCGTTTGTTTCTGTTATTCGGGCTTTTCGCTTTTTTCGCTCCAAAATTTCTTTTTCGGCCAATTCGTCTTGTTGCGAGTTAAAGTCAATCAAGCTGTCTTTTATGGACTTTTCATTGCTTGCAAGAATTTGCTTTTCGCCTTCAATCAGTTCAATCTTTTTAAATACATCTAGGCCTTCGACTTTTTGCGCGCGAATTTTTTGGGCTTTCTTTTCAATTTCGTTTGAAAGCGTCAATATTTTTTTTTGAGTTTCGCCGTTTCGTTCTTCGCTAAGCCTTTGCTCTTCCATTTTTCTTTTCGCGTCTTCGCGCAAACGAATCAATCTTGCCTCTTCGTTTTTTTGCTTTTGCAAAAGAAGCGCCTTTTGCGCCTCGATTCTTGCGTTCAACGCTTCTGAGTCTACTTGGACTTTTCTTGTCTGCCTTAACGCTTGCTGCTCTTTTTCTAGTCGGGCCAATTCCGCTTTGTATGCGGCGATGTTTTCGCGCGATTCGCTTTCTGTCTGGGAAAATGTTCCGTACTGCAAAAGGCGTTTGCCTGCGATTGTAAGTTTCACGCCAAGCGTTTCAAGAATTCCGGCGGCGATTTCGCCATGAGCTTTTGAAATGAAATCGTCTTCGGAATAAAAAGGCGTTGATCCGCTTCCTTCTGTCTTTCCTGTTTCGATATTGGTGATGGTCGCCGAAAGGCTGTATGTTTTCCTTTTGCAGCTTGTCACAAGCTTTATGTAAGATTTTGCCTGAATCATTTTTCCCAATTCTATCGGGTCGGAGTCGGAATAAAGTCCGCTTATTGAATCTTTTTGCAGCTTTCGTATTGTTCTTTTTTCGTCGGCGTCGATTATGTCCATGTTTGAATAATTGACCAAATCGTTGATGATGTCGCGCTTTGTCTTTTGCGCCAACCATGAGTCGGAATCGTTTCCGTTTTCAACAGAAGATGAATAGACTAGAATTCTTTTTCCTTCCAAGCCGTCGCCTGTAAAATATCCGTCTACGGGCAAGGCGTTTTTTGCGGCAAAAAGCAAAAAGAGAGCCAGTCCCGCAGTTTTTGCGTTCAGTCTAAAATTCATAAGCTTTCCTTGATTTCATTTTTTAAAGTGGATATTTGCCGCGAAATTGAATCGGCGGCTTTTTTTCTGGCGTCATTCTGAGAAAAAGAAATTATTTTTTTGTCGCCTTTTATGACGCCGCTATACAGAGAATTTGAGGCGTGGGAAATTTCAATCTTTAAAACTGGCTCTTCCGTCCAAATATAATCTTCGTCGTCTTTGTGGCTGCTTTCATTGTATTGCAGTTCCGCTTTGGACGCATAGGCCGCGCCGGCGCTGTTCGTGGGAACAAGCCCCAAGTCAAAGAAAATTTTTTCCAACGCCGCTTTTATGCAGTCAAGCGAATCGTTTTTCACTTCGATGGAAACAGTCAGTTTGTCTTTTAATTTCGCTTCTTCCGAGGACAAGGCTGCGATTGTCTTTCTGTCGTCGGAATAAAAGCGGCTTTCTTTGTCGGAATCTATCACCCTTGCAAGCGACAGTTTTTCAAGAAAATCGTCCGCCGCTTTTTTTACTTTCGGAAATTCAGCCAAGGCCTTCAACGGGCTGCAGACAAGCGTCTTTTCGTAAATCGAACGGAATTCCATTTTTGCTTGTTCAAAATTGGCTTGATTTAAATTCCAAGCTTTTTCCCTTGTTATGTAGGCGAGGCAATAAAAGCGCTTTTCTTCTTTTGAATAATAAATTTGCGTAAAGGAGACGCCGCTTAGCGTTATGTCAGACTGAACTGACACTTTTTGCTCCACTTTTTGGAGCGATTTTTTCTTTTCTCCGTTTTTTTGCAAGTTGTATTCGCTGTTTGTCGAAGATTCAACCCGCGCTTTTAAATAACGGCTTAATTCCGCGAGCGCGTTGTTCTTTACGCTGTTTCTTGAAGCGCTTTCGCCCAAGCCTGTGATGTATTTGGAAGATGGAAAAAGCTCTTCGACATTGTAAAGCCATGAAGGAGCCGCTTTGGGAGAAAAAGCGTTGGACAGAGGCAACGCGAAAAAAGCGACGCAAAGAAACAATGAAAGTCTTAATAAATAAAATTTCATGATTAAACAGCAACCAGCATTTATTTTTTTTACATCAATTTGTTGTCGTTGTCAATATCGCGGCGGGCAAGGTCCTCGTTCCTAAAAAAGGCTCCACGCAAAAATCCAGATAAAGCAAATCACGCAAATCGCCTTTAAGCCCGTTCCCAAAAGAAAGCCCTTAAAGGCTCCGAGCGCGGCCTTTAGCGCCCGTTTTTTGTCGGAGGAATCGTGGATCATTTCGCCGGCAAAGGCTCCCAAAAAGGGGCCGACAAGAATGAAAAGCGGGCCAAGAAAGAGCGACACGACAAGGCCTATGTTGCAGCCCCAGCTGGCCGCCTCGCTTCCGCCGGATTTTTTTGTGATGATTGACGGAAAAATGTAATCGATGGCGGTCACAATAGCGGCCGCGATTCCAGTCGCGACCAAAATCCAAAGTTCAATGCGGGCGTAGGCGCAAAAGCTCGCGGCCACAAGGCCCGCCCACGCAAGCGGCGGCCCCGGCAAAACAGGAAGGAAAGCTCCGACAAGGCCCGCCAAAAGCAAAAGGCCTCCGACTATCGCGAAAAAAATCGTTGGGTCAAAATTCATTTGCCTTTATTTTACGGCGCGTTTTTATTTTTGTCAAATCAGGCATATGGCATGTCAAGAAACGCGCCTTGACAAAAAATGGCCGCTCTTTTATGCTTGCTTCTATTATGGAAAGAACCTTTGACGAACAGAGCGAGCGCCGCTCATTTTATAAATCCCTTTTTACGATTGTCGCTCCGATAGCGCTGCAAAATCTTTTGAGCGCGGCCGTAGGTTCGGCGGACGTAGTAATGTTGGGCTACGTGGGCCAAACCGCAATCGCGGCTTCGTCGCTTGCCAACTACGTTCAAATGGTGATGTTTCTTTTTTACATCGGCCTTTCGTCGGGCGTAGTAATGATGGCCGCGCAGTATTGGGGAAAGGGCGACTCCCATTCAATAGAAACTATTTTTGGAATCGGAACAAAGCTTTCGGCCTTGGTCGGAACCATATTCGGACTTGCCGCGATTTTGGCGCCGCGCTTTTTGATGAAGATTTTCACCAACGACGAGGCCTTGATTTTCGCGGGCGCCGAATACCTTCACATCGTCGGCGTGTCCTACTTTTTGCTTTCGTTCTCGCAAATAATTCAGGCAACGCTAAAGAGCATTGAGCGTACAAAAATAGTGACGGTAATCACTACAGCGGCGCTTTTCTTGAACATTTGCCTTAACGCGGTTTTCATCTTTGGCTTGTTCGGCGCCCCCAAAATGGGAATCCGCGGCGTGGCCCTTGCAACGACAATCGCCCGCGTCGTGGAGCTTGCGCTAAGCGTCTTTGTGATTTACCGTTCCAAGGAAATTAAAGTAAGGCCGGAATGTCTTTTTAGGCGCAACGCGCTTTTGTTGCGCGACTTTGTAAAGTATTCGCTTCCGGCGATTGGAAACGAAGTCGTTTGGGGCGCGGGCTTTGCAAGCTACGCCGTCATTATGGGACACCTTGGCTCGGACTTGGTCGCGGCAAATTCCTTGGTCAACGTTTTGCGAAACTTGGCCACAATCGTTTGCTTTGGAATGGCGTACGGCGGAGCGATCTTGGTTGGAAAAGAAATCGGAGCGGGCCAAAACGAAAAGGCCAAGCGCAGCGCGAGCCGCCTTGTAAAGAGCACGATTTTTGCGGGCGTAATCGGAGCGGCGGCTCTTATAGCCAGCCAGCCCCTTTTGTTCAAGATGGCAAAGCTTACCGAAGAGGCGACAAAAATGCTTTCGCCGCTTTTGTACATAAACGCGCTTTCGATTGTCGGCGCCACGATAAACACTGTCTTGATTTGCGGCGTCTTTAGGTCGGGCGGCGACGCCAAGTTTGGCTTTGTGCTGGACACAATCGCGATGTGGGCGGTTTCCGTTCCGCTTGGAATGGTCGCCGCCTTTGTCCTGCATTTGCCGCCGCTTGTCGTCTACTTGATTTTGTACTTGGACGAATTTGAAAAAATGCCTGTGAACATTTTCCATTACAAGAGCGGCAAATGGCTCAAGAACATCACGCGGGAATTTTAAGTTCCAGAAAGGCTTCGCTTTCTGGAACTTGTCGAGTTTCGGGCGTTGCCCAAAACTCGCAGCTTCTTGCAGGCCGCCGCGCTTGCGCGAAATCAACTCGAAACAACAATTTCGGTTTTGCAAGCAACGGCACGAGTTGATTAGACTTTAAATTGGTCGATTTCGCCGCCGATTTCAGCGATGGAATTTGACATCTGCTCGCTCAAGGCGCTCAGCGTGTTCTTTGCGTCCAAAATCTGCTTGGCGCTTGCGTCCATAGCCTGAACGTTTTCGTTAATCTTGGCGGAATTTTCGCGCAAGACTTGCGCCTCCTTTAGAATCAGGCGGTTTCCTTCCGTCATTTCCTGAGAAGAGCTCTTGACCTCGTTTGT
>ONET01000030.1 GCA_900316905.1 uncultured Treponema sp. | reverse complement strand
CAGCCGGCATGAGCTATGAAATGGACGCCATCGGCTCCTGCTTTATCGGCGGCGCCTCAGCTTACGGCGGATCGGGCACGATTGGCGGAGCGGTTGTCGGCGCCATCTTCATGGGCGTTTTGAACAACGGCATGTCATTGATGGGCGTTGACTCCAACTGGCAGCAGGCCGTAAAGGGCTTGGTCCTCTTGCTCGCCGTAATCTTCGACGTAGTCTCTAAGCAACGAAACAAGAGGTAGGAAAAATAAAAAACGCGGACCCTAAAGGCGGGTCCCAGCGACGAAAAAAAAAGACGGAGCCACCCGTCGTTCGCTTGCGGCTTGATGCCTGTCGGCCAAGCCGCTACGCTGACGGGTCCTTCCGTCTTTTTTTTTCTGCGTCTCATTCCTTCGGAATGAGGCCTCTTATGGTATTGCAGTCGCGCATACGCGCTCCGCACGGCTCCCGCCCCTTCTCGCCCGCGCTACTTCTTCTTCGCAAAGATTCTATAATTCAACCACGGCATTACCGGATGCAGTTTTTCTAGCGCGCAGAACCATTCAGTGCTGACGGTGTTGCTGCCAAGCGCGTCGAAAATGTTTGAAAAGGAAACGATTCCCCGCTTGAAGAATTCCGAAACGTAATCCGGGCAATCGCCGCGGCCAATCATTTTTACAAGCGAACAATCTTGGACCAAAAGCAATTCCCGCGCGCCCAAATTTAGAAGGCGTGTTTTTAGGCCGCCGTCGCCAGGAAAGCGGGAAACCAAGTCCACGATGCGCTCGCTGGCCTTGCGCAAGTAGCGGATCATCCAAGAATTTTTGTTGGAGATAAAGTCTTCGCCGTAGGAAAATTCCGAAAAGGCGGCGGGATACGGAGAAATCTTTTGCGCGTGAAGCTTTCCTTCTAGCATTGGAAGCGGAGACGTGAGCGACAAAGAATTTTCGACGCAAGCCGGAAGCAAAGCGTCAAGCCAATCAAAGAATTCCGGCCAGTCGGAACTGATGTCGTTTACGTTAAAGACATAGCAAAGCGAAACGTCAGCGTCGTCGCCCAAAATTATTTGCGATTTTTTTAGGAGCGCGGCTTTTTCTTGGACAAAAGCGCCCGCCTGCTCCTTTGCCCTTTCAAGCGCGTCCGAAAGGCAGTAAGCGTCTTCGTCGCGATTTTTGTAAGACCAAAAAGTCCTCGCGCGGGGATGGCCTTCCTTTATAAAAGGACTAAGTTCCTTTGAAGAAAGTTCCCACGCCAAATCGGACATGGGGTCGCGATAGCTTCCGTCGGAATAGAATTCCTTGTCAAGGCCTTGGGCCGCGAAAATCGAAAGGCCGTTTTGGCAGCGCGCGGGCATGAAAATTCCGTTGGAAGGCTGATTGACTGAAAAGAGAAAGCTCTGCGACGGCAAAATCGCGTAAGAAAAGCCGTAAGACTTTATGACGTTTTCAACGCCGGGCGCGTAGCCCATCTCCGGCAAAAAGAAGCCGTCGCTTGCCTGGCCAAAATGCTGTTTTACGGCAACAAGGCCGCTTTCAACTTGCGCGTTCAATATTTCGGTCATGTCGGCAAAATGCGGCATGAACAAGTATGTTCCGCAAGTCGCCAAAATTTCAGCGTAGCCTTCTTCCGCAAAAGACGCGAAGGCCTTTAACAATTCGCCCTTCCACAAGTCGTTGAATTGCCTCTTGCTTTCCAGCGCTTTTTCCAAGTTGGCGGCGGCGGTCTTTGAAGCGGCGGAATTTCTTTTTGTCCTTTCAACTTCCTTCTTGGCAAATTCAATCAAATTGTCAAGCCACTTGTTGTACTTTTTTTTCAAATCCGAATCAGACAAAAGCTCGCAAACAGACGCTGAAAAGACCAAGCCAATTTTTGCGGAAAGTTTCTTTTCCTTGACGCATGAAAGAAAATTCAAGACAGGCAAATAAACTCTTGAAATTTGCTGAAAGACAAGGACGCTTTCCGCTTCGTAGGCAGAAGCGTCGTTCTGCCCTACTTTTATATATGGGCAATGCAAGTTCAAAACAAAAATCAAATTTCTAGATGCCATATTTTTACCTTTATATTTTTAATAGAATGACTGCCTGTATATGTTGTAATGCCGCCTAAGCAAATCCGCCGCTCCCGACAATTCCATTATTTTTGAGACATGCAATTTTTCGCCAGGCTTTGACGCCATGATCTCGCCGCCCTTTGGCAAGACAATTTTTTCGGAATGGGCCAAAATGTCGTCAGACTTTCCAAGAGACTCTGAAATCAAGTCAACCCGCGCGATTTTCTTTGAGCCTGGAATAATGACATATTTTTCGCGGTCTTCCATCGAAAGCTGTATGTCAAACATGTCCTCAGGCTTTTCATCTTCCAAAGAATCAAAAAAATAAACTACAAGGCGCAAGGACGCTTTTTCGGAGCGAATCTTTTTCTCCGCCCATTCGTTCAAGTCCCACCAAACAAAAAGAGAGACAGGGTTTCTCAATATCACATTGATTTTTGTCTCATTGTAGCTTTCCGGAAGAACATTTATATTTATTTCCTCTTCTTCTCCGTCAGAAAGAACAATCGTTTCCTTTTCCTTTTTTTTCTCGCTGTCTTCCAGCTCGCCCGCAAGCTCAAGCAAATCGCCAATGATAAACTGGCGGTTCAAATCGTCCGGCGCGTCAATTCCGTATTCATCCGCAATTTCCAGCAATTCGGCTGATGACAATGTTTCCAATTTCGCGCGCGTCAAACGGCTGTCTTTTTTCATAATGACATTAATATCCATTAAATTTAACTCTTTGTCAACTAGCGGACGCCCTTGCATAGCCGCTTGCCTTGCCGCCGCCATTCATATATAATGTGGGAATGGTCACATATTTGGCAAAACTCGGGGAGCTTACGCTAAAAGGCTCCAACATCAAGCAGTTTGAAAAAAAACTTTTGCAAAACGCGCGCTCATACTTTAAGGACAACGACGAAATAAAAATTTCCTTGCGCGCGGGAAGAATGTATTTTGCGGCGGAAGAAAGCCATTGCGCCGAAATAGAATTTTGTCTGGAACATTTGGTCGGAATCACCGGCTGGGCAAAAACGCTTGTCGTTGAAAAAGACATTGAGGCCATCAAAAACGCCGCCTACGACTTGTGCGTCCAAGCCGCCAAGAACGGAGCCAAGACATTCAAGTGCGACTCGCGCCGCGCCGACAAAAGCTTTCCGCTTGACTCATACGCGATAAGCCGCGCCGCCGCCGCGAGAGTTCACGACGAAAAACTTTTGGCCGTAGACGTCCACAAGCCGGACGTAACGGTTTACATAGAAGTCCGCGAAAAAGTCTTCATGTACACCGACTCGCAAAAAGGCGCGCGCGGTCTTCCAGTGGGCGTGAGCGGGCACGGACTTTTGCTTTTGAGCGGCGGCATAGACAGCCCAGTCGCAGGCTGGCGCATGATGCGGCGCGGAATGAAAATCGACGCGGTTTACTTTCATTCATACCCCTACACCAGCGACGAGGCGCAAAAAAAAGTCGAAGACTTGGCGGCGACAATTTCCGCCTATGGAGTGAGCGTCCACTTGCACATAGTGGGCTTTACCCAGGCGCAGATGCAAATAAAGAAAAGCTCGCCGGAATCCTGGAGCACTCTGCTTTTAAGAATGTGCATGATGAGCGTGGCGAACAAAATCGCGGACCGAATCGGCGCCCAGTGCATTGTCACCGGAGAATCGCTTGGCCAAGTGGCCAGCCAAACAATAGAAAACATGGCCGTCACCGAAATGATGGCGGCCTACCCCCTGATCCGTCCGCTTGTCGGAATGGACAAGGAGGAAATCATCGCGGACGCTGTAAGAATCGGAACTTACGACACTTCCATCTTGCCATACGAGGATTGCTGCGTTTTGTTCAGCCCAAAGCATCCGGTCTTGCGCGCTGACAAGGACGAAGCAAAAAAGATTTACGACGCGATGCAAATAGAGCCGCTTTTGGAAGAAGCCTTTGAAAAGCGCGAAATCAAAAGATTTTGGGATGGTCGTGAAGCCCCACAAGCTTGATTAAGCGCTACCAAGCGGCGGCGGGCTTTTCTAGCAACAGCTTTGCGATTTTGCTTGAATCGGTGTCAAATGTCAGACGGTCAAAATTTTGGGCCATGCGGTCGTCAAAGCCTTGGTCGCTCAAAAGCTCTTCGATTTTGTCATAAATCTTGGCCGGCTTTTGAATGAACCAACCGACCTTGTTTTGGACGGCAAAGCGCATGTTGCCCAATTCCTGGTTGTGGATGTAGCGCGAAATGATTATGGGCTTCCTGCACGAAAGGACTTCAATCAAGGTGGCGGGACCTGCCTTCATGACAACGCAATCAGAAAGCTTTATCAATTCGTCAAGGTAGTCCACAAAGCCGTAAACATGCAAGTCAAGGCGCGGATAAAGGCGCGAAAGGCTTTCTAGATACGCGTATTTTCCCATGTCCTTTCCGCAAACCACCGCTATGGCAAATTTAGCGCGGCGCAAAACGCACTTGTTCACGATGTCCACAGCGCCCGGAAGCCCGTCACCGCCGCCTACAAGCAAGACGACTTTTTTGTCAGGGTCAAAGCCGCGCTTTTTGCGCAAGGCGATGATTTCTTCGCGGCCAAAGGGCTCCAAGTATTTTGGGTTCATCACAAAGGGAACAACCTTTATCTGGCTTTCAGGAACCTTTTGCGACACGCCTATGCGCTTGGCCTCTTCCGAATAGACAAAGTAGTCCAAGCTTCTGTCCCAAAACCAAACATGGGGAACGGTAAAAGGATCGGTGACCATGACAGTCACGTTAATCTTTTTGTGCAAGCGGACAACGGCAGACTTTGCGTAGGTGGAAAGCGCGTAATGGAACGAAACAATGTCGGTCGGCTTTTCGCGCTTGATGACCTTTTTTAGATAATGAACTGTATGAAAACGCATTATCTTGCTTATAAGCGTGACAAAAAGCCTGTGCTGCGCGATGTCGTAGATAAGCGGAAAAAGTCCGTGAAAGAAATTGGTGGCCCAAAAGTAAAGGAGCTCAAAGCCGACCTTGCCGAAAATGTTTCCGCGGTCAAAGCCGTTGGCCATCACGACTTCCGCGTCGGGATTTTGCTTGAGAATCTGTTCCTTTAAAACTCGCGCGGTGGAAATGTGGCCGGCTCCGGTAGTCAAATACAAGAATAGAAATTTTCGTTTTGCCATTACCTTGTCTCCAAAAGATTAGTAGCTGTATTTTACGGAAAGCGAAATATAGTTGTTCACTTCGTTGAACAAGCGGTTTTCCCAATTCTTTACGGCGGAATTAATCACGCTGACCTTTTCAGCTTCCGAACTAGCGGCGTTGACCGCGTTGGCCACTTCCGTAGTGTAAATGGCCGAGTCCACGCCCTTGTTGTGGATGTACTCAAACGTGTAGCCAAGCTTAAATTCCAACACGCCCCACTTTTTGCGCAAGGCTTCCCAATTCGCCTGCAAGCCGCACTGGAAGGCGTACATTTTATGCTTTTGGCTCATGAAAACCATGCGCTCTTGGACGCTTTTGGGATAGGGATCCGTGGCCACGCCGCCCGTGTTGTTTCCGTAGGCGAATTTCGCGCAGTGCTGGATGGCCTCTTGGATTGACCAGCTTTCAGTTTCATTGGCGTGGCGGATGAAATTTGTGGAGCACTTAAGGTTCAAGCGCTTGACAGGCTCAAAGGAAACTTCAAAATGAACTCTGTCGGAATTTGGCATAAGGTTTGAGCCGATGCAAACGCCGTGGTTGGTGAAGTCTTGGTAATTGTAGGTTTCCTTTGCGACAGGCTTGTCGTTTGACGGCGAATTAATCCAATGCGAATACATGTACGGCAAGACCAGCGTGTAGTCAAGCGCGAGCTTTTTGCAAAAATCCGCCGCCGGCGTGTAAACCGCTCCGGTCTGCAAGGCCGCCTTGAATTTTGAGTCAAAGTTTCCCTTGCCCCAATCGTCAACGCTTATGTCGTCAATCTCAAACGTCAACGCGGCCTCAAAGCGGTCAAAGGGCCGGTACTCAAAGTTAAGGCCGTAGATGTCGTTGTCGCCGGCGTCGAACATTCCCTGCAGCAAAATGTAGGGAGCCGGAATCAAATAGCTGGGATCAAAGCGGTCTCCGAATATTCCCGACTCAAAGTAAAAAAACTTGTTGGCGGTAAACTCCCTGTTGAAATTTGAGGCCGCCACTTGCGAAATCGACTGCGAATACTGCCATTTGTCGGAAGCGTAGTTGACCACAAAGTTGTTCATGTGGCAGGAATTTGGGTTTATCGCTATGCTGTCGTGGCCAAAGATGTTCGCAAAGCCAATGCGGTTGGCGCCCAAGATTCCGTTTATCGTGGAGGTGCCCACGTTAAGGCCGGCGGCCATGTCCCAGTTGCCTTCGGTCGGACCGATTTTCGCGGGGTCTCCCCATGTGTTCAACGGCTCGTTTTCAAAGAGGCGCAAAAGCTCCGCGGATTCAGTTCCGCTGTTGTGGACGCTAAGGCCCAAGCTGTAGCCCAAGCTTATCCAATCCTTAAAGGTCACGTCGCCAAAAAAAGAAGGCTCCACAAAAATAAATTTTGAAAAATGATTGTCGTTGTTGTTGGAAGCCTTGAGGCTCGCGCCGACTTCAAGGCCTGCGTGCCATTTTTTTCCAAAATACTTTTCGTAGTAATAGCGGGCGGTCTCCGCGTCGGCCTCAGTTCCGCCGTCGATGACAGCGTCAAGAATTTCTTTTACAACGCTGGCCGGATACGGAGAGACTTGCGGCAAAAAGCCTACATAGCCCTTGACTTGCCACTGGCGCGCGCTTTCGTAAAAATCAAGAGTCGGCTCAATCACGACTTGCGAAAAAGCGCCCGCCGCGCAGGCAAAAAGCGCCGCCGCCAAAACAAATTTTTTACTCAACAACTTCAACGCTCTTATCATGGCGCCTTTCCTCCGCTTTTTTTATTTTGGTGAACTTGACTTGAGCGCCAAGAACGCATTCAAATGAAATTTCCGTGTCTCCGCTTTTGTGGCCGGAATTCGCGATCACGGCCAGCGACGGCTGCAAGAACACCTTAAGCCAGCGGGTCGGGCTGTAGGAGCCGTAAACAGAAACGACGTTGACAAATTCCGCCGACGTAAACGGATACGCCGACGGCGCGGCGTGGTTGCGGCCGTTCCTGTAATAGGCGTTGTCGTTAAGCTTGCGGCCTGTCGAAGGCGTCACAAAGGGATAGACCCAATTGTCAAGGCTGGAATCCTTTATGTTGAGAATCCTAGGGCCCCAGCCCACCCTCTTAAAAATGTTCGGGTCGGAAAGCTCGCCGCGCGCCAAGAACAAGTACTTGAACCCGGCCGACCATTTTTCCGGAACCTCGTAGTCGGCGCGGAAAGACGCGGCCACAGTGTCCGGTCCGTAGCGCGTTCCAATCCATTCGTAAAAGTCGGCCGAGCCGGAATTGCTTTCGGACGAAGTTTTGACAAAGGACCAGTTGGGGCTGGAGTTTATGTACAAGTATGGCTGCGCGTAATAGCCTTCCAAGTTAAGGTGAAGGTGGCCTTTTTTTAGCGGAACATAGGATTCAAGTCCGCCCTGAAAGCCCATCGCGTTGGGAACATAGTTGTCGGGATCCTTGTCGTTGGCGCTAAGCTCGACAGGCAGCTGGAACTGGGTCATCGACCAAAGCGCGAAAATTCTAAGATGCTTGCAGGGAGCCGCGTTCATCTTTAGGCCAAAGTAGCTTCCAACGTCGCTGCCGTCGGCCTGGTAGTCAAGCCAGGAGGCGTAGTTGTGCAAGAACATCATAGGATTGAAAAAACGCAAGTCCATGTCGCCGTAAGGAAGCGCGGCCTCCATCAAGGACAATTGGACCTTCTTTCCGATTCTTACGTCAAACTTGTGGGAATAAAGATAGCGGCGGCTGTTGTATTGCGTGAGCGCGCCTGAGTATTGAAAGATTGGCGAATAAAACGAAAGCGCCGCGCTGGTCGCGTCCGTCACAAATTCCGACTGCAAAACCGAGCCTGTGTCGGCGCGGCCAAATGACTGGCTCATGTTGGACACGCGAAAGTTGAAGCCGACGGTGTCCGTCCATGAATAGCCGAAAGAGCCGTAAGCCTTGTGCGGAAAATTAACGTCAAAGACGCTTTCTTTATAAGGAATGTTTATGAAGGTGTCGTTGTCCTGGGCGCCGGTCTTGTTTATTCCGGCAAAAATGTCGGCGAAAAGGGTCGCGTAGTCGCCCACGCCAAGGGTTATCGGAAGCTCCAAGAAATGCTTTTTCTCATAGCGGTCGTAAATCCACGGCGCCTTTGAATTTGTCTTGGCGTAGCCTTCCAAGTTGAGTTCCGGCTCAACGCGCGCCTGGAAAATCGAAGCGGAAACGCTAAAGCCGCTTTCATTGAAAAAGCCGATGATTCTGTCGTATTGGGCGCGGCCGGCTTGGCTCAAAAGATCGTAGTCAATCTCGCCCAACATCGCGCGGACTTGGTTGAGGGACAAAGGCGCCTGGTCTGAAAACTGGACGATGGCGCATTCTTGCTCCAAAATTTGGAGGGAATCGTAAATCCAATGGCGGGGCTCAAAAAGCGTTTGGCCGCCTCGTCCAGGCTTTTGGGCAAAGAGCGCAAAGCTTGCCGCAAGCAGCGCCGCGAAAATTACAGGCCGTTTCATTCAGCGGCCTCCGTTTTGCCGGCCGCGTCCTCTTGGCTTTTGGCGGCGGCGCTTTCCTTGTCGTGCTTGTCCTTTAGCAAAAAGCTGAAGTTGGCGGGCTTTTTTAACATGCGGCAAAAGTCCAGCCTGCACGAAAGCGCCATCTCAAAGCCGTGCTCAAAGTTTCCGCTCTTGTGATTGTGGTTGAAGGCCATGATGTAGGCCGGCTGCGCGACGAACGTAAGCCATTTTAGCGGAGAATAGCTTGCGCGCAGGTAAATTATGTTGTCGTATTCGGCGATTCCGTGGGGGCTTGCGTATTCGCGGCCCAGCGCGTATTTGGGATTGTCCACGTAAATCCAGCGCGTTTCATAGCGGCGCTCGGTCGTGTGGCCGTTGATCCAATTATAGACATCGTTCTTGTAAACCGTAAAGATGTCGTCGGAGGAAAACTCTCCGCGCGCGGCGAAAATGTAGTTCAGGCCAAGCGACCATTTGCCGGGCTTTTCGTAGGCGACCGAAAATTTTCCGGCGAACGAGTCGGGGCCGACCGGGCTTCCAATCCATTCGTATTCGGGCGCCTTGTCGTCTCCCTTGGCCGAAACAAGAGACCAGTTGGGGCTTTGCTTTATCCACAAGTATGGAGAGGCGTAGTAGCCTTCAAGGTTGAATTTAAGGAAGCCGCCCTTTACAGGAAGATGTACGTCAAAGCCGCCCTGCAAGCCGCGCCCCTCGGGAAGCGCTCCGGCTCCTGAAGTTTGCTCGGTGAACATTTGGTGCTCTGTCTTTGCGATCAAGAAATAGAGGCGCAAATTCTTGCATGGAACATAATTGAATTTTACGCCCATGTACGAAATCCAGTCATACTGGTTGTTCAGCTCGTAGGCGTGGAAAATGCCGAAGGGATTAAGGAAGCGCATGTCAAACACGTCGTAGGCCGCGCCGCCTTCCAAGAAGCCAAAAGTGAAGCGCCTGAAAAGCCTGAAGTCTATTTCGTGCGTGTACATCGTTTCCTTTTGGTTTAGCTGCTGGATGTTGAAGGCGTAGGTAAAGTACGGCGAATAGACCCTAAGGTTTCCGTAGGGAAGGTCGGAAAGCCAATCGCTTTGTATGACGCTTCCCAAAGAGGCGCGGCCGTAGTTGTGGCTTCCGATTCCAAAATTCAAGTTTACGCCCACGCCGTTGTTCCACCTGTAGCCGGAGGAAAGATAAGTGTTGTGGGTGATGTTGGGGTCGAACGCGTCTTCCATAAAGACATGGTTCACGTAGTTGTAATGCCGGGTCATGTAAGAGCGGCGCTGGCCTACGCCAAGGCCCATGTTGACGGTCAAATAGTCGCTTAGGCTTATGCGGACTGGAGCTTCGGCAAGGCGCTGCCGCTCGTGGTAGTTGTAAAGCCATTTTAGGCTTTGATTGCTCTTAGCGAAGCCGTCAATGTTCAGCTTTGGCTCAATTCCAAGCGAAAAAATTCCCGCGTCAAGGGAAAAGTCAAATTGGTCAAAGTATTCCATCGCGTGAAAGTACTGCGCCCTTCCCGCCTCTGACAATTTTTCAACGGGAATCTCTTCCAACATTCCCCTCAGTTCCATCACCGTAAGCGGCGTGTGGTCGACGAAATTCCAACGGCCAAAATCAATCTCAATGTCAGAAATCGCGTCGTAAAGCCAATGTCCGCTTGGAACCAAGTCGGAGCCCCGTCTGGGAGCGGAAAAAGCGGCGACGGAACAAACTAACGCCAAAAAAACGACAGTCAAAAACCTTTTAAAAATCATCACTTTGCCCTTAATATATCCATTCATTATAGCAAATTATTCAATCGCTTTCAATATGTATTGATAACAACGCGCTTTTTCTATATAATATCGCGCTATGAGAGAGCGAAAAAAGTTTTTGGCAAAATGCTTCTTAATCTTCATGGCAGCGACGGCCTACTTTTTTTTGAGCTGGGAGCCATTGGAAACGGAATTGCGCCTTATTCCCGAATGGACGATAGACATAGACAAGGCGCCTGAAAGTTCGCCCGACGAGGCGCAGCTTCCGTTCAGGCTTGGAAACAAGGGCGGCTACTTTACCCATTCCGGAAAAATCACTTCAATAAAGACGATTCCTTACAAGGCGGTCTTTTCAAGAGACTTCCACGCGCTCTACCCCCGCGACGCGGAAAACGTTCCGCTGATTTCTTCGCAAGGCCAAGAGCGCTGCCTGATAAAAGGAGCGGGCTTTCCGTTCATCCAGCAAGACAGGGTCTTCTTGTTCGCGCCAGGCGGCTCCACAATCCACTTCAAAAATTCATTTGACGGAACTACCGTCTCAAGCTACGAAGCCGCGTCTCCTATTACCGCCTTCAACTCTTCCAAAAACGGAAGCGTCCTGGGCTGCGCCGACGGCCAGCTTGTAGTCTTTGACAAAAACGGCTTGAAAAAAATGGACTTGTTTCCGGGCGGAAGCGACGAGCCTATAATACTTGGCGCCGACATAAGCGAATCGGGAAAAATGTTCGCCTGCGTTTCGGGCTTGGAGCCGCAGCGTTTTGTCCTTTACCGCGACGAAGGAACCTACGAAAAAATCATTTACCATGAATTTTTTAAGGAAAGCTTGACGCGGCAAACATACACGCATTTTAGCGACGACGACAAATTTGTTTACTATGACAACGCCGGCTCGTTGGGGGTCTTGGACACGCAAAGCCTAAAGGCAAAAAGCATAGAGCTTTTGGGCAACGTCTTGGACATTCAGGAGTCTCCTGTGGCGGAAAGCGTCTTTATCCTAAGCAGGACTGGAAAACGGCTCTATTCCATAATGATTTTAGAGGAAAGAAACATGAAGGCCGGAGAGTTTTCTTTTGAGGCGGACGCGGCGTTCATACTTACCGACGGAAACGCGCTGTATGTAGGCCGGGACAACAAAATCTCGCGCCTGACGATTTCAAAAAGCTAGGAAAAAAAATGAAAGGATTTTTTTGCAAAGCGATTTTCACGCTGGCCCTTTTGCCGCTGGCAAACTCGGCCTTTTCATTCAGCTGGCCCTTGTCAGATTGGAACAAGACGCGCTCGATATTCACGTTTTCGCAAAACCGCAAGGGGGCCTACTGCCAGTCGCTGCTTTTTGAGGACGCGCAAAACGCCGTCTCAGCCGACAAGGGCAAGGTCATCGCCGTCATAACGGAAAAGCAAGGCGACGGAGATTGGTTTGAGTCAACCTTGGGAAACGCGCTCATCATAAGCCACGACGACTCTTTGATTTCCGTTTACGGAAATCTAAGCGAAGAAACGGCAATGGACTTGACCAAAAAGCGCGTCGTGGGCGACGAGGAAGAGCTGGGAAAAACCGGCTCCTCGTCATGGAACGAAAGCCAAGAAGGCGGCCAGCTTGAATTCCAAATCGCCGACCGCGCCTCAAAGACTTTCATCAACCCCATAATCTTGATGCCAAGGAACAACAAGCCTCCAAGGCTGACCCTTGAAAATTTGACAATCGAAAACCAATTTGGCCGAACCTACAATTTGTCGTCCCTGCGCTCGATTCCAGCCGGCGTTTACAAGATTTACAAAAAGCGGCAAATGGACGTAAACGCCTACAAGTCGGAAGTCTTTGTAAACGGAGCCGAATTGGAAAAAATCACAAAAGAAGCGGTCAAATGCCAAAACGGAACTTTCTTGCTTTTGGGCTCCGAAGCCTACGCAAGCTCGGACTTTTATCCGGACGACAATTTGGAATTGCTTGGACACATCCTTTTGCCGCACGGAAGCGACACGATAACGATTGTCGTCTCGGACATCTTTGAAAACAAGGCCACGGCCAACTTCACGCTGTCGGCCTTTTAAGGGCGGGATTTTTTATGCCAATTGAACACAATATGATTTTGTCGGCCTCGGGCTGGCGCAAGGTTTTCGCGCAAAGCGGCGACGAGCGCGACGCGACAACAAAAATCGGAAGCGTCAACAAGGCGCTTTGCTTTTTGGCAGCCGAGTCCTTTTTGGAATGGCTAAAAGCGCGCCCTGCAAGCGGACGAAAGACAAAGGCCGCCGCGACCTTAAATGAAAGCAAGGCCATAAAGCGCCGCCAAAAAATCGTCGTCGCAACCGACACGCGGCCTACAGGAAAAGAATGCGCCGAATACGCATTAAAGGCCCTTGGCCTTGGCGGCGCCGACGCGGTCTTCCTAGGCGTGGCCGCCGCGCCCGAAATAATGGCCTATGCAAGAAGCTTTGACGCCTTTGTCTACATTTCGGCAAGCCACAACCCAATCGGCCACAACGGAATAAAATTCGGCCTTGACGACGGCGGCGTATTGAACGCCGCGCAAAACCTTGAGGTCCGCGCGATCTTTGAGCGAAAACTAAATGAAGCCGGCGGCGCGGAGGAAGTCCTCAAGCGCGCGAACGCAGCCAAAAGCGCGGCGTTTTTAAAAGCCGTCTCAAAGGAAAAAGTCGCCGCCAACAAAAAGGCCTCGCTCGCCGCCTACCAAAAATTTTCCCGCCTTGTCACAAGCGGAACGGAAAGCGCGGCCGCGCAAAAAAAGTTTTTTGACGGTCTAAAGGCCGCGCTAAAGAAAAGCGAGACAATCGTTTGCGCGGACTTTAACGGAAGCGCGCGAACCCTTTGCATCGACAAAAACTTTTTCTCTGAATGCGGCCTAAAATTCAAGGCCATCAACGCGCGGCCCGGCCATATCGTCCACGAAATAATTCCGGAGCCTGAAAACCTTGTCCACGTCGCGCGCTTTGTCGAAGAGACGGCGGCCAAAATCGCCGAAAGCGAGAACTGTCGCAAGACCAAAAAGGCGGCGGCCCAAAAGGCTTCCAAGACCAAAAAGGCGGCCGCTTTTGGGGCTTTCAAAACGCCGACAATCATCGGCTACATGCCCGACTGCGACGGCGACCGGGGAAACATCGTCTACTACAGCCAAAAGGAAGGAAAGGCCAAAATCCTTAAGGCGCAGGAAGTCTTTGCCCTTAGCGTTTTGTCAGAGCTTTCTTTTGCCGCCCTGCGGCAAAAGGCCGACAAAAAAGCGGGCGCCTCCAACAAGAAAACGCGCCTTGGAAAAGAAAAACGTCTTGCCGTCGCGGTAAACTGCCCTACCTCGATGCGAATAGAGGAAATCGCGGCCGCCTTTGGCGCCAAAGTTTTTAGGGCGGAAGTCGGCGAGGCCAACGTCGTGAACCTCGCGCGCGAAAAGCGGGAGGCGGGCTTTGAAGTTCCGATTTTGGGAGAAGGCTCAAACGGCGGAACAATCACCTACCCGGCAAGCGTCCGCGACCCGCTCAACACCGTAATGGCCTTGGCAAAATTTTTGGCGGTAAAAGAAGCCTGGGAGTTTTGGACAAAGGCGCGCGGCATTCCGTTTAAAAGCGACTACACGCTGGACGACATCTTGGACTCGCTTCCAAAGTATACGACAACGGGAGTCAGCGAAAAGCGGGCTATCCTTAAAATAAAGACAAGCGACCACGCCGTTCTAAAAAAGAATTTCCAAAAGGTCTTTGAAGATTCCTTCAATAAAGACAGCGAAGGCCTTTTAAAAAAATACGGCATCGTCTCTTGGAAGGCCTCTCTCACAAACGGAACAAAAGAAAAACTGGGCGAGGCCGACTTTTCAAAAAGCGAAAAAGGCGGACTAAAAATTTTGTTCTACGAAAAAAATTCCCGCGCTCCAAGTTCCTTCATATGGATGCGGGGAAGCGGAACGGAGCCAGTCTTTAGAATAATGTGCGACGTAAAGGGAAAAGACGCCAAAAAAGAAAAAGAACTTTTGGCTTGGGAAACAAAAATGCTTGCCCAAGCCGACAAAATATAGTAAACTGTGTCATTGCCCGACTTGATCGGGCAATCTTTTGGAAAAAAGATTGTCGGGTCGCGCCCGACAATGACAGATAACCCCACGGAGGAAAAAATGGAAAAACAGGAAATCTTGCAGAGAGCAAAGGACTACATCGCCGAAGAAAAGGACGAGCGCTTTAGAAAAGAAGTCGAAGACCTTGTCGCAAAAGAAGACTACAAGGAATTGGAAGACCGTTTTTACCAGACGCTTGAGTTCGGAACCGGCGGCCTTCGCGGAATCATGGGCGGCGGAACAAACCGCATGAACACGCTTGAAATCAACATGGCCACGCAGGGCTTGGCCAACTACGTGATAAAGGCCTTCCCCGAAAAGGCCAAGGCCGGAACCCTTAGCGCGGTCGTAGCCTACGACAGCCGCCTCAACTCGGACGTCTTTGCCGAAGCGACGGCGCTTATCTTTGCCGCCAACGGAATCAAGGCCTACCTCTTTAGCGGTGTTCGCCCCACTCCCGAATTGTCATACGCGATCCGCGAGCTTAAGGCCGACACGGGCGTTGTCGTAACGGCCAGCCACAACCCGCGCATGTACAACGGCTACAAGGCCTACTGGAACGACGGCGCCCAGGTAATCGAGCCGCACGACAAGGGAATCATCGTGGAAGTCAACGCCGTAAAGGAAGTGAAGACAATCTCAAAAGACGAGGCGCTTAAAAACGGCTCGCTTGTAATCATCGACAAAGAAATCGACGAAAAGTTCTGGGCCATGTGCAAGGCGCAGCTTTTCCGCCCCGACCTCATCAAGGAAAAGGCTTCAAGCGTAAAAATCGTCTACACTCCTCTCCACGGAACAGGAGCCATGCACGTTGAAAAAGTCTTGGGCGACCTTGGACTTAAGGTTATCACTGTTCCCGAGCAGCAAAAGCCCGACGGAAAGTTCCCGACAGTCGAAAAGCCAAACCCGGAAGAAGCGCCCGCGCTTAAAATGGCCGTTGAGCTTGGCGAAAAGGAAAAGGCCGACTGCGTAATGGCCACCGACCCCGACGCCGACCGCTTCGGCACCGCCTTCCCCGGAAAGGACGGAAAATTTGTTTTGGTAAGCGGAAACCAAATGGGCGCGCTTTTGATGGACTACGTTTTGCTTAGCAGAAAGGAATTGGGAAAGCTTCCCGCCAACGCGGCCGTCGTGCGCTCAATCGTAACGTCCCCCTTTGGCGACGCGATTTGCAAAAAGTTCGGCGTGAAGATGATTGAATGCTTGACCGGCTTTAAATGGATCGCGGCGGCGCAAGCCCAAATGGAAAAGGACGGCTCCAACGAATACGTATTTGGCTTGGAAGAAAGCTACGGCTACAAGGTAGAAAAAGAAGTCATGGACAAGGACGGAGTAAGCGCCGCCGCAATGTGCGCCGAAATGACCTTGTACTGGGCTAGCAAGGGAAAGAGCGTCTTGGAGCGCTTGGACGACATGTGGGCCGAATACGGATACTTTGAGGACCGCGCGATAAGCCAGTACTTTGAAGGCCCGCAAGGTCCTTCAATCATGGGCGGAATCATGACCAAGCTCCGCACCGAAGGCCTTAAGTCTTTGGGCGGAAAGAAAGTCCTCCAGATTAAGGACATCCAGCAGAGCGTCAGCTTTGACCCTGCCAATCCAGCCGCAAAGACTACAATCAATCTTCCCAAGAGCAACGTATTGCAGTTTGTTCTTGAAGGCGGAACGATCGTAAGCGCGCGTCCCAGCGGAACCGAGCCTAAAATCAAGTTCTACATCAACAGCGCTCTTCCGCCGGCAGGAATTGACGGCTTGGCGCAAAGCAAAAAGGACGCCGCGGCCCTTTGCGACGCGATAAGCGCCGACATCAAAGCGATTCTCGATGCCGCCGCAAAATAACGCGGACTTTAGCCCCGTCAACTTGCTGAAGGACTACAAAAGGCTTCGCCGTTTGATAAACGAAAACGGCGCGGCTTTTTGCGCCTTTGACACAGAGACTACGGGGCTAAGCTACAAAAAAGACAAGATAATTGAGCTAGGCGCTGTCCGCTTTGACAAAAGCGGCGTCCTGGCCACCTTCAATTCCTTTGTTCACGTTGATTTTCCCCTTCCGCCAATCATAACGCAAATCACCCACATCACTGACCAAATGCTTTTGGACGCGCCCACAATTCAAAAGGTTATGACTGACTTTGAGGAATTTTCAAAAGGATGCGTGCTTGTCGCGCACAACGCGCAGTTTGACTGGAACTTTGTCAACGCCGAGCGGACGGCGCTTGGAATGAAGGAACTAAAAAACAAGGCCATCGACACCTTGGACTTGGCGCGATGGGCCTACCCTGTGAACAAAAAATACAGCCTGCAGTATTTGGCGGCCGGAATGAAAATCGACGTGCAGGCCGCGCACCGCGCCTACGACGACGCGCGCGTTTGCATGGAAGTCTTTTTGCGCGCCGTCCGCGACACGGACTCCATTCAAAAATAGGCGCGATTAAAATTATCGCGCCTCAATAAAAAACGCCTGAGCAAGTCCGCGCGAGCCCTTTGCGAGCGGGGAACTTGCGCCAACCCGCGCAAACAATACCTTTTCAACAACCAGAACTATCACCCGCGCGGAGCTGTTGCTGGGTCTATGGGGCTTCCGTTTCTGAAAACCATGAGCGTAAGGCGGCTTTCCTTGCTGATGGAGTCAACGCCCGCCGTTCCGATTGTGTCGCCGTAAACCAAGTATTCGCCCTTCTTTACGCTCACTTCCGACATTCCGGTATAAGCGTAAATCAAGCCTGTCTTTGACTGGACAAAAACCACCTCGCCAAAGCCACGGTAAGAGCCGCAATACATTACAGTTCCGGCCATGATGTTCATAATCTTTTCTTTTTTGGCGGCGCTTAAAAGCACGCCCGAAACTTTTCCGTTGACGTAAGTGATGCGCGGATTTTTGACCGGCCAAACAAGGCCGCCGGCGCTCTTAGACGTGGAATATTTTCTAGGATCCGCGTCCTTTAAGTCAAGGCTTGTAGTTTGCGCAGTCGAAGCGGCGGCCGGCACTTTTAGTTTTTGACCGGCCTTTAGCGAGGCGTCGCTTCCCAAATTGTTAAGCGCGAAAAGTTCCGCCACCTTTATGCCGCGCTCACGGGCGATTCCGTAATATGTGTCGCCTTTTTTGGCCACATAGATTTCAAGATTTTCTGTTGAGTATGAAGAGCCTGTCGAGGAAGAATTTAACGCGGCGGCGTTTTCAATGTCGGGAGACGGAATGTTCAGCTTTTGTCCAAATTTAAGAACGTCGCTTTCGGAAAGACCGTTGGCGGCCCTTAGCTCGCTTACTGTGATTTGATACTTTCGGCTGATCGAATAAAGAGTTTCGCCCTTTTCAACCAAGTGAACGGTGTCGGCAAAAAGCGCCCGGCCCGCAAAAAAGACAAAACCAAAGAGGAAAATTCTTAAATAACTTTTGCTGACTTTCATACTCTTATATTATCGGCAGAAAGACAGCAAAAGTTGAATTCAAAAATTACTCAGCGTCGCCTTGAGCCTTTTTGGCGCCGGTCTTTTTGACGTTTTTTTTGGCGGGGGCCTTTTTTGCGGCCGTTTTTTTGTCAGCCGACTTTCCAGGAATTTTTCCTTCCTTTTCAGCGGCCTTTAAAATCTTTTCCCTCTTGGCTATTTCTTTGTTGATGGAAGCGATTTGCTCAAGAAGCGGCTTGACCTCTTGGTCTCCAGAAGCGAATGAGACAGCCTTTTTTTCGGAAAGTTTTTCATACGCAAGCTGGCCCAACGCTTCATAAGCCTTTTTTCGCTTTAGCTCAAACTGCTTTTTTTCGATTTGAACCACGCCCAAATCGCTGTAGTTTTGAATGGCGCTTCCCGCCTTTGACAAGCCCTTTTTTGTCGCGTCAAAGCCAGTCTTAAGGCCGGACTTTACGTCTTCCCAAAATTTGGCGGCCTTTGCCTTTGTCTCTTCCTTCATATATCCTCCTAATTACAGTATAACGCGCTTTGCCAAAAATGCAAGAGCCGCGCCGCGTTTTTATTAAATAATTTTCGCCGCCACAAGAGTAAGGTCGTCAAGCTGTTCGTCTTCGCGAAGCGCGCTGTAGTACAAGTAAATGTTGTCGGCCAAAGAATCGTCCTTTGTTCCGCAATAATAATCGTAGCGGTTAAAATGCGTCTTTAGGAAGGCGTCAATTCTTCTGTCAACGCGCACAAGATCCTTTGCGTCAGCGTCTTGGGGCTTGTAAAAGCGGAAGACCTTTTCAACCGAGCACAGCGCCAAGATGACTTCCTCTGTAGTTCCTGAGCAAGTGGTAAAGTCAAATTCAAGGACTTCGCCAGGAATAGGATTGTGGAATTTTTCAAGACGGAACTTTTGCTTGTTCAAAACAGCCTCGATGATTTCCTGAATGCGGTCGTTCTCCATTTGCTCGCTTTCGCTTCCGACCTTGTGGTTTTTGTGAACGCCGTCCTTAGCGTCGACGCTTTCTTGGCATTTGACCACGTTGAAGCTTTGGTCGCGGAATTTTCTGGTCGATTCCTCAATTCCGTCAGTGTAAAGGAACAAGACGTCGCCCTTGTTGAGGCGCGTTTTTTCTATCTTAAAGCCGCCCTTCATTTGAACCATGAAAGTCGGAAGCGGGCCGGCGGCGGGCGTTTCTTGCAGAGTCAACGTCTTTTGCTTTTTTGAAGCGCTGTCGTAAATATGAACTATGTTGTCGCCTGCGTTGCAAAGACTTACGTCTCCGGTGCTTGTGTTTATCAACGCCAAAATGAGCGTGGCAAACTTTCCTTTTATTCCCAACGATTCAATGAAATCGTTTATTTGAGTCACCAGCGCGTCCAAACCGCCGCCGGACTTTTTGGGCGACCAACTTTCGTAGTATTTTCGGAACAAGGTGGCCACAACCGTCATAATAAGGGCGGCTGGAACTCCGTGGCCGGAAGCGTCGCACTTTATGATGACATAATGGCTTTCGTCCAATTTTTTGTAGTCAAAGTAGTCGCCCGAAACTTCGCTGGCGCCTTCGTAGTAGCCGAAGCATTGGAAATTTTTGTCGTTCAAGATGGCCACCGTCTGCTTGGCGCCGGAATCGTCAGGGCTAAGAGGCAAGAAAGCGCGCTGCACTACTTTTCCGTCCATCGCCAAATGCTCGTCTTGCGCGGCCTTCACCAAATCACGGGTCATTTCATTCACGCTGTCGCCAAGCTGGCCAATTTCGTCGCGGCTTTTTATGACAATTTCCTTTCCGGCAAGCTTTTCCTTGTTGACCGTGTTTCCGATCATGACAACATGCTTCGCCAGTTTTTTTATCGGGCGGACAATGACGCTGGCCAAAATCCACGAGCCAATCATTCCTATCAAAACCGCGAAAAGAGAGACGGCGAGCGCCGTGTACAAAATCGTCTTCCGCGCGCCGTCTATTGTTTGTATCAAGCTGGCCGTAGAAACGGAAACGTAAACAATCGCGCGCGCGTAGGTTTGCGACATTCCCTGCCTGTAAAGGACCGGACGGTAAAAAAGGTATTCGGTGTTGTTCCTGTCAAGCAAGGCGGAATTATATGACGGAACGCTTGACGTGGCGTTTTCGGAAATTTCGTTTAGCGTTCTTGAAAGGCGCGTGGTCAGTTCCGTCGTGATTACAGATATCTCTTCGCGCCGCTTGGCGGAAAGAGCGTCGGTCTTTAGGGCAAGCGAGGCTCCTTCCGCGTTTAGGCTTGCGATGTTCTTGGCTATCTCGCCAGCGCTTTGGGCGGCCTCTTGGTTTAGCTCTTGGCAAATGTCGGAGGCTGCCAAAAAAGTTTGGTCCACGATTTTGGACCGGCCAGGAATGAATGAGTCGCCGTCAATTTTTTGGGTCAAGGACGCATCGTTTGAAGCCCAAACATAATCAAGGCCGCCCTTTTCGTCGCCGTCGGAAGAAAGGCCCGCGATTGTCACAAAGTTCGCTTCGCTCATGGCGGAAGTTTGCTCTGGAAGCGCGCTCAATTCCAAAACATTTTGGGTCGGCATATAAGCGCGCGTTCCGCTTGAAAGGCTGGAAAGCAAAACGTTCACCCGCTCTTCCAAGCCTTGCGAAAGCGTTCTTTCCTGGGCGCGAGTCATCACATAGCCCAATGGCAGAGAAACCAAAAGAATCGCCATCAAAACGATTATCGCGGTAAAAGACATGAGCTTTAGCTTTAAGCTTGCACCCCGCTTGGTCAAATCCTGGGCCCGTTTCTTTTTTTCCAACGGCATAAGGTCTCCTTTTATAAGCGCGCTGATTTCTTTTTTGACAAGAGCCGCGTCCTTTGCCGAAAGGACAAGGCCCCTGGCCGCAAAGACCAGAGCGCAAAAAGCGATTATGAGAATTGCGGCAAAGAGGACGTCCTCCGCACTCGCAATGAATTTTCCGTTTTCGTCAACCCGCCGCCATGAAGGCTTGTAAACGTAGTCGGCGGCGATTTTTACAGTTCCGTTTTCTTGAATCGTGAAGGCATTTTTAATTTCCGTCTTGCCGCGGTCGGAATGAAAAACGGCGATTGAATAAACGCCCTGCGCCACGGTATTGTCAAGCTTAATGCCGGAAATTTTTTCATCGCTGGAAACAACGTAGTCTCCGTCGCGCAATAGAAAGTCCATTACGCGGGCTTCTCCGTATTGCCTTTTTATTTGAATTTTATAAATCGTTCCGTCGTATTTAAATCCCGAGCCAAGCAATTCCAGGCTTGTGGAGCCGAATACGTCCGAAGATTTTTTCACAAAGTCAACGCGCGTGAAAGGCTCATATTTATTTGAATAGACGACAACATAAGACGGCTCGCTCATGTTTCCGGCATAGTCAAAGGAGCGGACGCTAAAAGTGTACACGCCGTTTTTGACATTGGAAAAGCGCGTTGAGCTTCTTTTTGTTTGGACGGAACGAGCGGGAGCCTTGGGCTTTATCGAGCTTTCAGGCTTTTTTTCTATATAATCCAAAAGCGCGGCGGCCAATTCCTCTTGGCCAAGCTTTGAAGGATGGCGCTTTGAGGAATAAAATTCTCTTGGAAGATTGGCGGCCTTTTCAAGCGCGAAGGAAAAGCCTGCGACGCTTTCGTCGTCTGATTCGTCCTTCCAAGAAAAGTCAAGGCTTGAGCTTTGGCAAAAGCCTGCCGAATCTTTTTTAGGCGGAAGAATCACAGGAGGAAGCGGCGGCGTCAAGTCGCGGTAGTAAAGCGCTTCGGCGCTCTTTGACCAGTTGCCCGCGTAATCGACCGCCCTAACCTTTAGATGCCAAAGCTTTTCGGCCGTCGCCTTTAGTGAAAGCGTGTTTTCCTTGGGAAGGTTCATCAAGCTTTCGGGCGCTTCGGCCGCCGGGTCTTGCGTCCATATCCAAGAATAGCCTCTGATGCCCGAAGAGTCGCTTGGCATTGAAAGCGCAAAGCGGACGTTTTCGTCGCGGCTTCTTTGCCCCGCCGCGTGGCTTATGATGGAAACGGAAGGCGGCAAAACAGTATGGTCGCTTTCCAAACGGTAAATCGCGGAGCTTCTTCCGCTTCCGCCCTGCCAGGCAAAGGAAATGGTTTTTCCGCCGCCGGTAATCATCGGATAGACAAAAGTAGAAGAAGATCTTTGCGGCGAAAGCGCCTGCTGCTCTCCCCAAAGGGTTCCCTGCCTTTGGGAAAAATAAACGCGCTCGCTTCCGCTTCTGGTGTCAAACCAAACTAGGCAAAGGTTTCCGTTGTACGAAAACAAAACGGGCCGGCTAGCGTTTCCGGAATTTGAGATGCGCTCTGGACGGCCTGACAAAGTTCCGTCGGAATTAAGCTGGCAAAAATACACGCTGGAATTTTCGGAATTGTATGGAGTCCGCTCCCACGCCATGCAAGCCGTTCCTTGAAAGTCAAAAAGGCTAGGCCTTTGGTCGCTTGCCAAATCGCTTTCACTTCCAGTCGCAAGCATTATTGGCGTTGACCAAGAAGAGCCGCCGTTTGTGGAAGAAGTCGCAAAAAGCCTGTAGACAATTCTGTTTTGCGTTCGGTACTGGGCTTGGAAAACCACGCGCTCGCCCTTTGGCGTTGAAAGCAAGACCGGCAAAAACGGATTCAAGCTTTTTTCCGTCGGAGCGAATTCCGAAAAGTCGCTCCAAGAAAGGCCGTCCTTGCTTTTTGAATAAAGCATGGCAAAGCTTTCGTCGCGGCCAAGCGAAGTGAACATGATGAAACCGCCGTTTGAAAGCTCGTAAACGCGCGGCGCAACAAGCGGAAGGTTTTGCTTGGTGAATTTTTTTTCGGAAAAGGTCGCCGTTTTGTCAAAGCTGGTGTAAACAGAAACCGCGCTCGCGTCCGACAAAACGCCGACAGCTATCGCGCCGGCAGAATTCATCGCGGCGCTGTAAAGGTCGGGCACTTGCCCTGAATACGGAAAGGGGCCCGCAAATCGACGCGGCTCGTTCCAAGTTCCGGCCGAGCAATATTGAACGGTCAAATATATTGAAGATTCTTTTTCGTCAACTTCCTGCCAAAAAATCGCCGCGTCTTGGCCGTTAGAAAGCGCGCGGGGAAAGCTCGCGCCGCTTTTTGAAACGCGCTCAGGGTTTTCCCAATAATAATTTTGAGCGCAAAGAGTCCGCGCGAACAAAAGCGAAAGGGAGAAAACCAACTGTACAAAAAGCCGCGCGCCACGCATCTTTATCATTATATCAACATTCCCAAAAAAGCGCTACATTCTAGCCTGCACTTGTTTTTGCAAATCCAAAATTTTGGACGAGCGGCGGTTTGCAGGAGTCTGCAAGAGCTGCTCCACTATCGTATAGGCGCCAATAACATTGTTGGCGCGCAATTCTTGAATCGCCTTGTTGTAGCTGGCTTCGTCCGCGCTTGAAAGGACGACAGCCGCCTTGCCGCCGACCGCTATTTGTATTCTGTCCTTAAGCGTAATCGCGCTCTCGTTGTTGGGGTTAAGGGCAATCGCTTGGTCAAGGCGGCTCAAGGCGTTTCTCAAAATTTCTTCATTGCCGCGAGCGCCTTGATACAATCTTTGCGCTTCCTGCGCCAAGGCTGCCGATCGGCGCAAGGCGCTTTGGTCCACAGGCTTTTGACGCACGCCTATTTCAATCTCAACGTCGTAAATTATTTTCTTCAAGCCCGGATAGTCAGGGCGAATTTCCGCCAAGTCAAGCAAGTCGCTGTAGCCTTGCTGCTGCGTCGCCGGAACTTTGGCGCTTTGCCGAGCGGCTTGAACGCGCCTTGAGAAAGTTTCGTTGAACTGCTTTGGATCGAGCAGCTCGTCGATGCGCAATGTCAAAAGCGCGGCCTCTTGGTTCAGCGGATAGACCAATTGCAATTCCTGCAATTTTTTCTTGGCCTCGCCCAGAACGACAAGCGCCTCGTCGCGCTTGCCCGCTGAAATGAGCTTTGAGCCTTGGTCAAAATACTGGCGCGCGTTGCTAAGAATTTGCGACATTTCCGGGTAAAGGGGCGCCGTGGGCTTTATCTCGCGGCCTGTTTTCATGCTGAGCGCGTTTTGGACCAAAAGCTTGAGGTTCTTGATTTCCTCGTCCTCCTCAACATTGGTTATGGCCCAGCGGCTTTCCGCGCGGTTCAAAATGTTTTCGGCGCTCTCAAAGTTTCCTGCATAGTATTCGTTCTTTGCGCGCGTCTTTAAAGAGCGGACTTCAAGAACGATGATTTTGTTTTCCGCGTCGTTTATTCTTTGGCCCAAGTCGGTCAAATCCTTGTCAGACCTTGTCCGCAAGGCTTGGGACTCTTGGTGGCCAAGAGACTCGTTGTACAATTCGCGGGCGCGCTGCAAGTCGTTTCTGGCCGCGGAAAAGTTTTCGTTTTGGTAATTCCTGGCCGCACGCCTGTAGATTTCGTCGGCTTGCGTTTGCGCGCTTTGGGCCAAAAGCATTTCTTGGCGCGCGCCGGCCAAGATTCCGCTTCCCTGCGAGCTCCACTGGTCAAGGGAGACGATCGCTTCGTTTATCTTAGACACGCTTTCTTGGCTGGGACTTTTTAGAAGCCTGTCGCGCGCCGCCGCCAAAAGGCTCTTGTCAGAGGCGATGTTCTTTTGCACGTCTTGAACTTTTTGAGCCGCCTGGTCGGGATAATGATTTTGCAAAAGGCTTTCAGCGTCGCTATACAAGTTTTGATAATTGGAAGACACGACGGCCGCAAGAGAGGCGGCTTCCTCGTCAAGGCTTTTCCAAGCGGCGGCGACAGCCGAAACGGAAGAAGATTCCACAAGGCTGTTCACGCCTTGATAAAAGCCGCTTATGTTCGTAAAATCCAAGGCCTTGTCGCCATCTCCGTCTCCGTCCGCGCCCTTGGCTTCCAAAGAATTTTTGTAAGCCAAGAACCAGTCTTTTTCCAATGCCAAGCGCGCCGTCGCCTGGGCCTTGTCAAGGGCGGCGATTATCGAAAGCAATTCGTTGGCGTAAGACGAGCCGGAGCGCGCGTTTTCCCAAACGTCGGCGGGGCGCTCAATGGAGCCAAGACGCAAGTTCAAGGCCTTGTAGTCGTTCAAGTTGTCGACGGAATCCCTGCTTCCGGCCGCAAAATTTTTCGCCGCGCGCATGGAGCTTGCGTAAAGCGGAGCGCCGGGGCCCATGTCGCCGCCGCCTTTGGCCGCGCGCAGCTTGTCCAATCCGTTCACGTCAAGGGCCAGGCTTGAAAAGGAATCGGCTTCCGACAAGCGCGGCAAATCAAGCGCGAAAGAAGTTTCCATCGCCTTTTGAAGCGGCGCGGACTGGATGCCATCGTCAAACTTTTTCCTAACGCAATTTGCCAGCGCGGTCTTGGAAGAGCCCAAAGCATAATTCCATTCGCAGTCCAAAACGCCCAAAATTCCAGAATCCTTTTCGCTGGAAATTCCAAGCGAAAAGCGGGTCATGAATGAAATGTACGAGGCTTCCGTCAATTCGGGATTTTGCTTTTTCAGCTCGGCAAAAGTTTTTTCAAGGCTTTCTCCGGCAAGCGCGATTTTGTTCCTAACAGCGGCAAAAGATTCCATCTGCGCTCTAAAATTCTGCCAGACGCGCGCGGAGTTTTGGTAATTGCCGGATTCCACCGCTTGGACAAAAGCCTTGAGCGCGTCGTTGAGCTGCGGACGCAAAGAAAGATAGGCTTGGCATGTCCTTTCCAACTCGGACACAACGCTTGTGACGGAGTTTGTCACCGCAGGCGGATTTTCGTCATAGAACTCGTCGCGATACATGTAAAAGCCGCCTCGAATCACGTCCAAAGCGTCGGCGTACTTTTGGGCGCGCGCGTTTTTGGCGCCTTCCTCCATGATGCGGCGGAACTGGGCTCGGTAGTATGTGAATTCGGCAGCGGCCTTGGCTTGCTTGATGAACGCCAAATGTTCCTGCGTGGGATGCTTTTCCAAGGACTCAAGCTCTTTTATGATCGCAAGTTTTTTTTCGGCGTTCTCAGGCTCCTTTTCCATCACGTCAAGCAAGTCGCTTGCCAATTTGGTGTAATATGAGCGGGCCTTCATTATGGCGTCAACCCTGCGCTGCGCCATGTCCAAGCGCTCTGGATATTTTTTCATGTAGTCGGAAAGTTCCGCCAAAGCCGTGTCATAGTCAGTTTGCTTTATGAGCTCGTCGATCGCAGACAAAGACGTTTGGGCGCTTTGGCAAAAAAGCGCCGTTGAAAAAAACGAGAAAATAAAAATCGACAACAAAGCAAATTTTTTGATACTGTTCACCCAGAGAACTTGCATAAAAACTTTGGGCGCAAGTCCCCTTTTCTCACTCTTATATTTTCGGAAAATAAAATTAACTATTTAAGAAAAAAAACCGAATAATAAAGTAAGAAATTTTTACGCGAAACGAACGCAAATATATCCAAAATCTCTATTTTTTGATATAATAGCGCATAAGAAGAACGATGGCAAGCAAACGCGCGTTATTGACAGCATTAATTTTCCTCTTCCTGTCCAAGCTGTTCGCGTTGGATTTGACCGACTTGTATCATTCGTTGGGAAATTCATTTTACAATTTGGTGGACTCAAACGAAGGCTTGACAGGCTTCCGTTCGCTAAACGTGTCAAGCGGCGGCCGCGAAGAAAGTCTGGGAGGCGCCTTTACCGGACTGGCCGACGACATAGGATTTTTTGACTACAACCCAGCCGCGTCGTGCCTTTTGCAAAAGGGAGAGGCGGCGCTCTTCCACAACTCATGGATAGCGGATTCCAACATAGAGACGCTCGCTTGGGCGGACCGTTTTGAAAACTTAGGCTTGGGCGCCAAAATAAAATGCTTTTATGTTCCCTTCACCGAATACAATTACTTTGGAAACCGCGTCGCGGCCAACTACTACAGCGAAACCACCGCCTACTTAAACGCAAGCTACAACTTTTTCAAGGGCTATTACTTCAAGGGCTTGGCCATAGGCGGAAATTTCAAGGCGGCCTGGCGGTCGGTTCCCGACTACACCAACAACGAGACGGACTCGATAATACAAGGCTCGGGCCTTTCCCAAAGTTCCCTTGGCATAATGGCCGACATAGGCGCCATGCTGACTTTTGACTGCTTCAAGAACTTCGCGTCGCGCGAGCCAAATCTAAGGGTCGGACTGAGCGCGCAAAATTTGGGCGCCGCGTTCAAGGGCTTTGGCGGCCAAGGCTCTTTTGGAATTGACGACCCGCTTCCTTCCGCAGCCAGCACGGGCATTTCCTACCGGCCGTTTAAAAAACTTATGTTCGCGATGGACTTCAACAAGCCGATTAATTTTCAGAATTTTTCAAAAAGCGGCTTGTGGTCGGCCGGAGCCGGAATTGAAGTGAACGCGACGGACTTTTTGTCAATCATGGCGGGCTTTAGGCTAAAGGGCGGAAATCCCCGCATTTCATTGGGAAGCGAATTCAAGATAAAGAAATTCATCTTTGACATAAACTACACCTTTGACCTTACTTCGTCTGTCAATCCCGTCAACCACTTTAGCCTGAGCGCCCGAGTCAATTTGGGCGACCACGGAAGAAAAGCCAGGCAAGCGCGCTGCGACGATTTGTACACAAGGGGATTAGACGAATACGCCAAGGGAAATTACGAAGGCGCGGTGGAACTTTGGAAAGCCGCCCTGCAGGAAGACAAATTCTTTACGCCGGCGCGCCGCTGGATTGAAACCGTGCGCGGCTCGCAAAAACTCTACGAGCGCGTCCTCGACATCCAGAGCCTCGATTGACCGCGCGCATTGACAGTCCGCGCGCGTTGACAGTCCGCGAGAGCGGCTACATCGCTTGAATCTTCCGCTCCACGGCGTCGATGACAAAATCCGGGCTGCTCGCGCCGGCCGCAATGCCCACAGTTTCCGCTCCGCCAAAATCGTTTGGAAGGTCGTCGGCGCTCTGGACAAAATAAGAGCGCGGGCAAAAGCTTTGCGCAAGCTCAAAAAGGCGCAGGCTGTTGGCCGACTTGTTGCCGCCGACGACCACAAGCGCGTCAACCTTTTTGGCAAGCTCGGCAAGAGCCGCCTGCCGCTCGTCAGTCGCAGGGCATATGGTGTCCAAGACCTTAAGGCCGCTTATCTTTTCTGAAAGAATCCGTGATATTTTCTTGAATTCATCGGGCGAAAATGTTGTCTGGCTAAGAAGGACAGAAGCGGCCCGCATCTCGTCCATAACAAGCAAGTCTTGGGCTTCGACGGCGTTTTGGACAAGAATAAAGCGGCTTTTGGCAGGCGGCTCGTTTTTGGCAAAACCTGCAATTCGCGCGCCGCTGTCTGCCGTAAAATTCGCGTCCGGACCAGCGGCGCGAAAGTCCTTTGAAGAAAAAACGGCGCTCTCCTCAACCGCCTTGACCTCCGCGTGGCCCTTGTCGCCCGCCAAAATCACGAACATGCCCTTTGCGGAAAACTCGGCCGCCATTCGCTGGCTCAAGGCCACGCGGGGACAAGTCGCGTCAACGACGCTCGCGCCGCGCTCTTTTATTCGCTCCAATACAAGGGGCGAAACGCCATGAGCGCGCGCGATTACAACAGAACCCTTTTCAAGCGAGTCGATTTGGCTTTCTTCAAGAATTTTCAGGCCCCGCGCGCCCAGCTTGTCCAAAGCGGCTTGGTTGTGAATCAAAGGGCCGAGGGAAAAAATTTTAGGCTTTCGCTGGCTGGAGTCAGCCTCATCCAAGGCGCGAAGCGCGCTTTGAAAGGCTCGGCTCACACCGCCGCAAAAGCCTAACACTTTAGACCGTACAGTCTTCATCGCTCAATAAAAAGCCCGCGCCAAGGCGCAGGCTTATCGTCACAGCGCCGGAGCGCCGGCGGCCTTTTTGGGCATCGCGTGATGGATTCCGAATTCCGGCTTCCAACCACGGCGGGTAAAGTTGATGAATCCCGAAGAAATGAAGATTGACGAATAACATCCGCTAATCAAGCCCACGGACATCGCCAAGGCGAAGTCCTTTATGCTTCCCGTTGTGAAAACATACAATGAAATCACAGCGAACAAAGTCGTGACCGTGGTGATGATTGAGCGCGCCAAAGTGTCGCTCAAAGACTGGTCCAAAAGATCCTTGAAAGTCTTTACTTCCATAAGCGGAAGGTTGAAGCGAACGCGGTCAAGGATAACGACGGTGGCGTTGATTGAGTAACCGACGATTGTCAATACGGCGGCGAGCGTCGTCGTGCTGAATTCAATTTGGCTCCAAGTGATGAAAGTGAACATAATGCAAATGTCGTGAACCAAGGCCACAATCGCGCCCAAGGCAAAGTCCCAGTGGAAGCGGATTGTCGCGTAAAGCCAAATCAAGAGCATAGTTCCCAAAAGCAAAAAGATAGACTGGCGGGCCAAGGAGCTTGACATGCTTGAGCCGATGAAGTCCGTCTTAAGAACGTCAACGTTGCCCTCGCCATACTTGTTGACAAGCGCCTGAGTGATTTTTCCGCCTTCGCTTTCGGCGACGCCGGCGCGAATTTGGTATTCATCGCTTGACGAAGGGCCTATCTTTTTTACGCTCGCGCCGCCGATTCCCTGCAAGGCCGCGCGCACGTCTTCAATTCCGGCGGCTCCCTTGATTGAAACTTCCTCAATGGCGCCGGGCTTAAAGTCAATGCCAAGGTTGATTCCGCGAGTGGCAAGGCCAAAAATTCCGGAAGCGATGACTATGCAAGAAAAAATCGCGCAAGGCAAAAAGCCCTTGCTGAAAGAAATTCTATTTTTCATTATTTTACCCTCCAACTGATGCTGGTAGTCTTTTTCTTAAAGGCTTCCGTTCCAACGTCAAACATCAAGCGGCTCACGAACAAGGCCGTGAAGACTGACGAGGCCACGCCGATGGCAAGGCTGACCGCGAAGCCCTGGATTGTTCCTGTTCCCAATTGGCTAAGGAACATGGCCGCGATGAATGTCGTTATGTTGGAGTCCATGATTGCCCAGAAGGCGCCATCAAAGCCAGCGTCAATGGCCGCGCCCCGGCTCTTTCCAAGCTTAAGCTCTTCCTTGATGCGCTCAAAGATGATTACGTTGGCGTCGACCGCCATGCCCACAGTAAGAATCATGCCGGCGATTGAAGGCAAGGTCAAAGTCAAGTTGAAGGCCGAAAGGACGGCGAAAAGCATGTAAAGGTTCAAGACCTGGGCAACAATCGCGTTGATTCCGGCGCCCTTGTAGTACAAAAGCATGAAGACGAAAATCACGGCCAAGCCGATGGCGAGCGCCATAAGGCCCGCGCGGATTGTCTGCTCTCCAAGCTCGGCGCCGATTACCTGCTGGCTTTCCACGCTAAGGGGAACTTCAAGCCAAGCGGTCTGCAAAACCTTCTGCAAGTTCTGCGCCTCTTCCAAACCAAAGCCGTCGATGCGGACTTGGCCGCCGGCGATTTTTGTCTTGATAGTGGCCGCGCTCTTGATTTTGTTGTCGCTGATCACGCAAAGGCGCTCGCCCACATGGTCGCCGGTAAAGTTGGCGAAAATCTCGGCGCCCTCGGAATCCAAGGTAAAGTCAACGCCGGTCTGGCCCATTTGGTCGCGGCTAACGTCGGCGCTCTTTACGTAGCGGCCGTCAAGCGCGATTTCCTTTTTTACGGCCATGTACTGAATGAACCCTTCCAAGCCGTAAGAGTCTTTTGTGTAGTAGCCCAAAATCTCA
>ONET01000019.1 GCA_900316905.1 uncultured Treponema sp. | reverse complement strand
TTTGCCCTTAGCGACGAAGGACGCGACGCGCGCATCAACAAGATGAGCTGCATCTCTCCCTATTCTTCCGACACTCTCAAGCCGACGACACCCCTTTCTTCTTCAGTCGCCGACTACGTAAGCCGCGGAAAGACATATCCTTGGGAACAGTTCAAGATGCCCGACGGCTTCTGCATGGACACCCTTGGCCCGATTTACGAATTGCTTGCCCAAAAGAAAATCACGACAAGCCAGTTTGTAAAGATGGTCACGGACGCTGTCGCGACCGTTCCTTCAAAGCGCTAAAAATAATCGCCGCGCGCCAAAAGGCCGCGGCTAAAGCGGGGGCTGGCCGACCAAAAAGCCGCGCCAGCCTTTCTTTTTCCAAATCATTTGTTCGGGCTTTCGCCCGCTAGGAGACATTATGGACAACAAAAAAAGGCTAGTGTCTTTGATAAGTTGGGCGGCAGGCGCGGCGACAACGATTTTCGCGCTGGTCTTGTGCGTGACCGCGCTTCCCTACAGGCCAAGAGACATTAGCGGCATTCTGTATTACCGCGGACTTTTTCTTTCCATCGGCCTTTTGCTGATTGCCTTTGGCTTTTACTTTTATCCGACTTTGAAGCATAGAAGCGTAATCAACGTTTTGTTTTTGCTTCCGATTTTGATTCCCTTTGTGATGACAATCATCGTTCCTTTTGTGATGGGCGTTTTTTATTCCTTCACAGATTGGGACGGAAGCTACGTCAAGAAATTTGTGGGCTTTAAAAACTACATGGACTTTTTTAAGGCGCCTGACTATATAAACTCAATCATAATGACGTTCGCCTTTGCCATAATAAACGTGGCCGTGGTGAACATTGTGGCCTTTGGCCTTAGCCTTTTGGTAACGCAAAAACTTCGCGGCAGGAACCTTTATCGCGCGGGCTACTTTATTCCCAACTTGATTGGCGGAATCGTCTTGGGCTACGTGTGGCAGTTCATCTTCAATTACTTGTTCACTTCAATCGCGGCCACGGCGGGCTTTACGGACAGCCAGTCGCTTTTGACAAGCAATGCCGGAGCCTTGGCCGCCTTGATAATCGTGAGCGGCTGGCAGTACGCCGGCTACATAATGATGATTTACGTTACGGCCTTGCAGGGAATTCCCACAAGCGTGATTGAAGCTTCGGTAATCGACGGCGCGACAGGCTGGAAGCGAATGATGAGCATAATCATTCCGATGATAGCGCACGCCTTTACGATTTGCATTTTCTTGACGCTCGTAAATTCCTTCAAGCAGTTTGACCTTAACCTTAGCCTTACCAACGGAGGCCCCTCAAAAATCATGATGGGCCAGGCGATTAACGGAACCGAATTGCAGGCCTTGAACATTTACAAGACCGCGATTACAAGAAACCATTGGGCGCTTGGACAGGCCAAGGCGGTCGTGTTCTTTATAATCCTTGCCGTAGTTTCAATCGTTCAGGTTAAGCTTAGCAAGAGCCGAGAGGAGGAAATGTAATATGATGGCAGGAGACAACGTAAAGAATAAAATTCTTGAGGCGCTTGGAATCGTTTTGCTGATTTTGTTTTTGTTCCCCTTCTTTATCGTGGTTATAAACGCGGCAAAGCCCGCCGACCAAATAATCCGCGCCCCGCTCGCGCTTCCGCAAAAGTGGGGAACGCTTTTCGCCAACATGAACCGGGTAATCCACAGCCCCAACATGAATTACTGGAAGTCCTTCTTTGACTCGGTGATAATAACGGTGGCCTCGCTCTTTACAATCGTTTTGTTCAGTTCGATGGCCGCCTGGGTTTTGGAAAGGAACTCCGTCAAGCACAACAACAAAAAATGGGCCAACGTGATTTTTTACCTTTTGGTCGCGTCGATGGTAATTCCCTTCCAGGTCGTCATGCTTCCGGTTTTGTCTTGGTACAGGACTGTCGGAAAGTTCAGCGGAATCGGCTTGCTTCAAAGCTACAAGGGAAGCGTCTTTGCCTACATCGGATTTGGCTGCGCGATGAGCGTCTTCATCTTGCACGGCTTTATCAAGAGCATTCCGCTGGAACTGGAGGAAGCGGCAACGATTGACGGCTGCACGGCCGAGGGCGTTTTTGGCCGCGTTGTCCTGCCGCTCTTGCAGCCGATTCAAATAACCGTTTTGATTTTGAACGGCATTTGGATTTGGAACGACTACCTTTTGCCCAGCCTCTTGCTCGGCCAAGCCGGAAAAATCCGCACGCTGCCTATCGCGGTCATGGGCTTTGTCGGAAGCTACGTAAAGCAATGGGATTTGATTTTGACCTCGACCTTGCTGGCGATGCTGCCGGTAATCGTGCTGTTCATCTTCGCGCAAAAGTACATCATCAAGGGCATGGTGGAAGGAAGCATAAAGTAAGACAAAAACAACAGGCTCTCAGCGAAAAAAATTGCGGCTCACACGGCGGCGCTTTTAGGGCTTAACAGTTGGATAAACGCTAGCAGAGTTCGCCGCAATTTTTTTCGCTTGCGCCTGTTGTATGTTTTTTCCAAAAATTGCTTCCTTCCCCAGCGAGCGTTCGGTTGGCGCGGGGTGAGGCCTTTGCGTTTTTATTGCCCAAAAGTTACATTTGCGCTACAATGCAGGCACAACTTGCGCTGGAGAACGCAAATCGTTTTAAAGGAGTTTTTATGAAATCTTACTTTGACCTTAAAGGACAAGTGGCGGTCGTTACAGGCTGCTCAACAGGTTTGGGCGTTCAAATGGCAAAGGCTTTGGCCAACCAAGGCGCGGCCATCGTGGCCATCGCCCGCCGCCAGGAATTGATTGACGCGGTTGCCAAGGACATTCACAACGAATACGGCGTGGAGACGCTGGCCGTCCGCTGCGACATCACCGACACAAACGCGGTGAACGAGGCGGTTGACAAAATCGTCGCCAAGTTTGGCCGCATAGACATTCTTATCAACAACGCCGGAACCGGCGCCGTCGCTCCCGCTGAGGACATCACCGACGAGCAGTTTAACGGCGAGCTTAACGTGGACTTGGGCGGCACTTTCAAGATGTCGCGCGCCGTCGCCAAAAAGGCCATGATTGGCGCCAAGTACGGACGCATCATTAACATCGCTTCGATGTACGGAATGGTCGGAAACAAGGTTGCGCCTTGCTCGCCCTACCATGCGGCCAAGGGCGGCGTGGTCAACCTTACGCGCGGACTCGCGGCGGAGTGGGGAAAGTACGGCATAAACGTAAACGCGATTTGCCCCGGCTACTTCTACTCGCCGCTCACAAAGGAAACTCTTGACTCGGACTTTTTCCAGAACAACGCCAAGACGATGATTCCGCTTAGCCGCTACGGAAACGAAGGCGAGTTGGACTCCGCCGCGATTTTCTTGGCAAGCCCGTCGTCTTCTTATGTCACCGGCGTGATTCTTCCGGTTGACGGCGGTTATACAAGTATGTAAAAATCGCAAGCGATTTTTACATACTACGAGTTTGCCAAAGGCAAACTCGCGGCTTTGGCTCAGAAAACGGCGCGAAAATCTTATTCGCGCCGTTTTTTTTTTTGCCCGCAATCTCAGAGATATTTTTCTTCAAAGTCTTTTATTGGCAAGGGCTTTGAAAACAAAAAGCCTTGGAACGACGGAAAGCCAAGCGAGCGAAGCATTTCAAGCTGCTCGGCGGTTTCAACTCCCTCCGACACAAGTTTCATTCCGAGCGCCTGCGCTATTTGCACGATGAACTTTAGGATGACTTTTACGCGCTCGGTGTTTTCGTTCTTTTGAACAAGCGCCATGTCCATTTTTAGTATGTCGGCGTTCACGTCCTTTAGGAAGTTGAGCGAAGAATAACCTTGTCCAAAATCGTCGATTCCAACTTCGTAGCCAATTTGCTTTAGTTTTTCAAAAAGCGTTATGGCTGAATTCAAGTTGGAGTTGAGCGCCTCTTCGGTAAATTCAATTTTTAGGTTTTGCGGGTTGAACGTATGCCTTAAAAGAAGCTGCTTGAAGTTGTCGGCTATGTCGATGTAAAAAATGTCTTTCGCGGAAACGTTCACCGAAATTTGCATTGTGTCGTAACCTTTCTTTCCCCATTCTTCAAGCGTTTGCGCCGCCTGTTCCCAAATGAAAGTGTCAAGCTTGTGAATGAGTCCTGAGCGCTCTAGCGGCGGAATGAATACTTCCGGCTCCAGCGTTCCGCGCTGGGGATGCTCCCATCGCGCCAAGGCCTCTCCGCCAAAGGCGTTTCCGTCGCGGTCAAAGTAGGGCTGCAGACGCATCTTGATTTGTCCGCCCTTAAGCGCGTCCTCAAACTCGGTTACGATTTGCCGCTCGCGCAACAGTTCCGCCATCATGTCGGAATCGTAGTAGGCCAAGTGCTTTTGATAGTCGTCGCAAATCTTTTTTATCGCCAGCTGGGTCTTGTCGTAAAGAAGCTGGGCGCTTTCTTCCGGGCCGCGCGCCTCGCAAATTCCAACGCAAAGGTTGAGCGTGTAGTTGGACCCTTCCAAAACTTCTTGCGAGCTTTTTAGGAATGCCTTGATCATGTCTTCCGTAAAATACTGTTTTTGCGCCAAAAGGCCAAAGCGGTCGTCGCCGACGCGGCCCAAAACGCTGTCGTGAATCGCAAGCATTTTGGTCGTTGTGACCATCTTGATGAGAATCTTGTTTCCGACTTCCTCGCCAAAAAGCTCGTTTACAAGCTTGAATTGGCGAATGTTTGACGAAATCATAAGGTATTCGGTGTTTGGGTTTTCCTTGATTTTTTCGTCGCAGAGCTTGAAAAAGTATTCGCGGGTGTAGGCGCCGGTAAGCTCGTCATGGTTGGCCAAGAATTTTTGCGTCAAGTATTTGTTGATTTCGTCGGTTTTGTCCGTAAGCCTTAAGTATGAGCCTATCAAGCTGTAGCCGTAGTAGACGTCTTCGGCTTCGATTTCAAACTGCCTTTCTTGGCCGTTCACGGTGAAAAATTCCACCGGCGCCGCCTCGTTGTAGTCTTGGATTTTTGCGCGGACGGACTTTAGAAGGTTGCGGGCTTTGTTGTGGGAAAATTCTCCGTTTATGTCGAACAATTTTCGCGCCTGCGAATTTTTGTAAAAGCAGTCGTCGTTGGTGTCAAAGTACAAAATCGCGTCGTCGATGTTTTCATTTACGCTTGTCAGTGAGCGCGTCAAGAGCTGCCGGGTGGCCAGGTGAACCGAATAGTAATAGACGAAAATTCCAAAAAGCGGGTAGAGCAAAACTGAAAAGTCGATGGCCAAGTCAAGCGAGTAACAAATCGCGTTGGCGATTATCACCACAAATGACGCGCTAAGGACGGCGACATGCTTTGCCTTGTAGCCTGTTGGAGACGTAACGATTGCGTGAACCAAAAGACAGAGCGCCGAAAAGAACATTACATAGCAAAGGCCCAAGTGAACGTAATGGAGCGAAGTGAATTGGCACGACCAATATTCCAAGCCGTTTTCCATGACTTCGCGCGTAAGGTTGAACGAATGTTGGCGCCAAGTGTTCATGATTAAGGAAACTGTGTCGATGACGGCCAAGGGCGCCAAGGCCAAAACCACCGGCATTATGGCGCCGATTCTCCACGTGAACGCCAGCGTGAATATGAGCATGCAAAAGCAAAGCCAATCGGTGCACGCGAAATACAGCGCGTCAAAAAGCATTGCGGAAAAGTAAGTTTTTGCGGAAACAAAGAGCGAATAAACAGGAACGGTTACAAGCGCCATTCCGATTGGAAAATAGTAATAGTTTTTTGCCGGAATCTTTGAGCGGGAAATGCTCTTGAACGCCCACGCGAGAAGAATGAAAACGATTGAGGAGAGAATGTAGTAAGCCAGCCTTAGAGAATTCATTTAGTTCCTCCGTCGCAGTATTTTTTTTCAAACTCGCCTATCGAAAGAGGCTTGGAAAAATAGAAGCCCTGGAAAATGTCGCAGCTTGCCTGCCGCAAGAATTTCACTTGGTCTTCAGTCTCAACGCCTTCGGTGACGACGGTCATTCCCAAAGTCTTTGACATTGAGATTATCGAAGAAATGATGTCCTTGACTTTTTGGGAGAAATTTGACGCTCTCAAAAATCCCATGTCGATTTTCAGCGTGTTCATCTCGACGTTTTTGAGCGTGTTGAGGGAAGAGTATCCCGAGCCAAAGTCGTCCATCTCGATCGTGAATCCGTAGTCGCTCAATTTTTGCAAAACGCTTCCGTGCGCGTTCATGTCTTGCATCAAGACGGTCTCGGTTATTTCTATCTTTAAGTTTTTTGGCGAAATGTCGTAGCGCTCGACAAGTTCAGTGAAGAACTTGTAAATGTCGCAATAGTAAAAGTCCTTTGCGCTGATGTTGATGGAAATGTACATGTCTATCGCGCGGGCTTTCCATTCCGCAAGTTTTTTCGCGGCCTCTTCCCACATGTATTGGTCAAGCTTGTGGATAAGGCCGGACTTTTCCAAAACAGGAATGAAGTCCATCGGCGCGACGGTTCCCCGGTCGGGCGTGATCCAGCGGACAAGAGCTTCCGCTCCTACGATTCTTTCGTCGCTGGCGTTTATTTGCGGCTGCAGGTACATGACGAATTGTCCGTTTTCAAGAGCGTCGTCAAATTCAGAAACGATGCGCTTGTCCCGGATTTGTCTGTCCATTATCGAAGAGTCGTAGAAGGCGGCGACGGTTTCCATGTTTCCGCGAATGTCTTCTATGGTCATCGCGGCCTTGTCGTACATCGTCTTTACGTTTTCATATTTGTCGGCGATTTCGTAAACGCCGGTGTAGTTTTGAAGCTTGTAATTGTATTTTGCCAACGATTGCCGCAAGGTTTCGTTGTTCTTGCGGATTGTTTCCATGTCGAACAATTCCTTGGGAAGCAAGGCCGCGAACTTGTCGGCGGTAAGGCGGCCGAAAGCCGCGTTGGGGCTGGCGGTTGACGAAAGAAGGGCGGCCTGCAGCTTTAGGACTTCGTCGCCTACCGGCTCGCCAAAAAGGCTGTTGACAATCTTGAAGTCCATGATGTTTGTGGCGATTAAATAAAAGTCGTCGCTTCTGTTGGCTCGCAAAATTTCCGCCGCCCTTTTAAAGAATGTCGAACGGTTGTAAAGGCCGGTGAGGGGGTCGCGCTCCGAGCGGATTTTTTCTTCTTCCAAGCGCTTTAGCTCCTGCGTGGTGTCCACCAGCTTTAGGTAGCTGACCACGTTGCGGTTCTTTTTGTCCTTTAGAATTTTGTACTCGCAGTCAAACGTTCTCGTTACGGAATTTACCTGCAGGCTTTGCGTAAGCGTCAAAAAGCCGAACATTTTTTCGGGGTATTGGGACAAGAGCTTGTCGCGGTAGCCTTCCGCCGCCGCAAGGCCGCTGTTGCCGTAGCCAAAAATGTTGCGGGCCTCGCGGTTTAGGTAAAAGCACCTTCCCCGGCTTGCAAAGCACACGACGGCGTAGCGGATGTTTTCCGACACAAGCGAAATCATTGTGTTTAAAAGCGATTCGTTGATTCCCCAAAATGAAATCTGAACAGCGTACGCCGCCAAGAAAACGTAGAGCGTGATGGAAAGTTCATACTTGAAAGGAAAAAAGAGCGCCGAACTGTTTACCGTTGCCACCAAAGCGAAAGACGACGCGAGCGTGATGAACTTGCTTTTGTAAAATGTAGGAAGCTTGAACGCGCGCTTTAGGAGCGTCGCTAGAATCACGCAGACCATCACCGTTTGAAATCCCACAAAAATGTAGCTTTGCCAAGTGTAGTTCTGCTTCCAATAATTGAGCCAGCCGTTTTTAAAAAGAACCGGCTCGATGCCTATGACGCTTTCAGTCCAAATGTTGGCTATCAAGGCAAGGCTTATGAGGCCGGCGAAAATGTAAAAGACCCGCGCGCCGACGCTCTTTGTCGAGTTCCTTTTTGATATCTCGGCGATGGAAATCGCGAAAATGTAGATTACTCCCAAAACCCCCATGTCGCAAATGTAATAGATTGAAAAAAGAGTCAAGGCCGCCCTTTTGTTGGGAACAAAGAGCAGCGTGGTGTAGGAAAGGACGCACATTCCTGCAAGGGCGCAAAGAGTCGCCACGATTGGAGAAAGTCGCGTCTTTTTTTTGAGTGAAATCCATGTAAAAACTGCAAGCGTCGCTACCGATATTGCGTTCCACGCAATGTATAGGCTTCTCATATCCTTTAATTATAGCGCTATATATAGAAAAAAGCAATGATGAATTTTAGCGAAATATCGCTTGCAAAAAATTTTGATGTAAAATTGTAAGAAAAACTGATGTTTTTTTGCGGGGCTATTTGGGTTGATTTGGGGTGTTTTGGGTCAAATTTATGGGGCGATTGGCTAGGTAATTTCGCTCTATGTAGGCCGTTACGGCGGCTTTTGTGAGGGTTATTTGGCCGTCTGCAACCATTCTTTCGATTGTTGGTTCGGACACGTGCAGGAGCTTTGCAGCGACGGAAACGGTGATGTTTTCCGGGATTCTTGGGAACAGTTCCACGCCTCGATTGGTGGCCAGGTAGTCTCTGGCGGCGATTTCGTCAATGTCATTTTCTGTGATTATATCCATTTTTTTGTTTTCCCCTCCGGTTGTTTTTTGTCACCAACTATGGTTGCTGTCGAACGGCAAAAAGCCTTGCTTTATGACGCCATAATTGGCGGATATAGGTCTTTTTTTTGCGTTGCGAAAGTATTGAATCAACTTCTTTTTCAAGGCGCTTGGAAAACCTTAGCGCTTCGGCGGTGCGAAGTCTAAAGTATTCTTTCTGGGCTTCCCGCATTGCAAAAACTTTGTCCGCAAATTCCCCTGTTGTCATTGTCTTTTCTCCTATTTGCTATTTTCTTGTTCTATATAATCCGGCAACGGACAGCCTTTGGGAAAGCCTTCCAGCTGTGTGTGGTAGCTTTGTGAAATTATCACACCGAGCATGCATCTGTCCCAGTCATCTGCGCCGCGAATGTTCAAGAAGCATGTGGCGCAGTTTTCTATGACTTTAGCCTTCTGCCCTTCGGCCAATAAATCCAGTCTAATTATCTTTCTCATTTTTCTCCCCCACAACACAAAAATCAGATAGTTCAAATTCTTTATTAAGTATGTATCCTTGTTTGAATCTTTCTATATCAGATTCAGAACAGTACCTATGTAATTTTTTATATTTTTTCTTGTAATCAGAAACCAAATCTGAAATGTTTTGTTGCATCGTCGCAAAATAATATTCAGCCTCACTTAAAGAAATTTCTAAGTGAAGTGTTATGTTTCTACTTATGTTTTTAGTATCAATTTTTACGCCTGCTATCATTGCTTTTTCTCCTTGTCCAAGCATTCTTGATAATAATCTGGATTGATGAAAAAACGAAAGTTTCCGTCGTCGGAGTAACATTGAATATTCTTGTACTTCCATTTTGGATCCAGCTTCTGCATAAACTCGTACGCTTTTGTGAATATCGGAAAATCGCGCGAGTAATAATATTTTGCGCCAAGGAATCCTTCCGAATACTGAACGCAAAAACCTTTGCCTTTTTTCAATTTAAGAGATGTAGAGAATGTTAAATCAACAGGCTTATCATCTATCATTATTTTGATTTTTCCTCGTTTCACTTTTAATTTCTATCCTCTTTGATTTGTGTTTTTGACGCAGTACGGGCAATAATACCCAAAATACCATCGTCCGCATCGGCCGCAACAACGTGTTCCCGCAGTAATCGCCATTCTTGCACCTCCTATTTTTCTTGCTTGAGCCGCCGCAAGAGTTTCATGCCGTCGGTGGGGTCGGCTCCTAGAAAGGACATTATGTCTCCGGCGACGTCCTCGCGGCCGGCTTCGTAGGCCGCGTTCATTTTAAAGCGGGTCGATTCGTCCACGGCAAAGCCCATCTCGTCAATCCATTCGTCAAAGGTCATAGTCTTACCTCGCTCCTATCGCCTTAACGCCGCTGCCGGTCATTTGGCGGCTGAGGCTGATTCCGTTGGCGTCGCTCATTCCGCGAGCGAACGCGCGCTGGTTTGAATTGCTCCTCTTTTTGCGTCTTACAACAATCGCGACTTCGCCTTTGACAAAGTTTTCGACTTTCTCTTTGGCGGCTTCAAGCTCCTTTGGGTTTCGCCAGCTGCACTGTTGGCCGAGCTCTTCCATTCTGTCGTAAAGACGGTTGGCCAATCCTTCGCGGTATGACTCGCGGAATTTTTGCTTGGCGTTTTTGCGGACGTTGTTCTTTGTCATCCGCATAACAGCTTTGACAAGATACTTGTACATCTCGGCGGCCATGAACGCGTCTAACTCTTCGCCGACAAAAAAGAGTTGGCCTGTGTCGCGGATGACATAATGGTATGTCGCGTAAAGCCGCTCCATGGCGTTGGCCAATATGGACCGCCATTTTATGAGACGCTTTGTGTCCTTTACGGCTTGCCTTGTGTATTCTGAGAATTGCCCGATGTCTAGCTTGTGTTCAGCCATCAGCTCGTTGGCTTTTTTGAGCGCGAGCGCGGCTTCGTTTTCGTTCGGTGATTTTGAGAGGGCGAGAAGTTTCTTCACCCTTCGTTTTACGCTTTCAAGTTCATCCATGCTTTTATTCTTCCTTGCCGCGTCAAGCGGACATTTTGCTTTCCGGATTTTTATGCGGAAGCGATTTTAGATATGCGTACATGGCTGTTTCCACATCGTCGGCGGGGTCTATGAGGTATTCGGCCAGGCTCCACCACGGTATGCGGATTATCGTGTCGCGGATTACGACGCAGTCGAGCTTGTAGTAGTTCAATAGCGTTTGCATTTCGTCGTAAGTGGCGTGGAGGAATCCGCAAACCTCCTTGACCTTGTACATGTAGCGGTGGCCGATTTGGGCGTTGCGAATGACGCGGTCTATCAGGTCGCTTTTCTGTTCTTGGGTCAAGGGCGGTTGCGCGAGGTCTTCGGTGGAAAACAGCCAGTTCTCTTTCATTTTGATTCGCGCTCCCGGCGCTCCAAGTTGGTCATAAAGGCCATCACGCTGCGTAGCTCGTTGTCGGAACATTTGGAGTACGTTTCTTTCTTGAATTTCGAGAGCGCGAAGTGATCCAGGCGCTTTTTCCAATCCGCTCCAAGGAGCTTTCTCGCGCGGGCTTCGACAGCGTCAATGAGCGTCGGAGCCTTGTTGCGCGGATAGAGTTTCCAAGGGCTTTTTCCTTGCAGGGCGAGGACGGAATTCATCGCCTTTTGGACGGCGCGCAATTCCTGAACGCCGCATTCGGAGCAGCTTTCCTTTCCCACCGCGCCGTGAAGAACGGCCCTGTAGGCTTGGTCGTCCAAGCCTGCGGAATTCTTGGCGGCGTGTATCGCGGTAATGAGCCTTGAGCGGATTGACTTGTTCATTCTGTCCTCCTAAGCGCAGAGCTTTTCCAGCATGTTGTCGGTGATGGTCGAAAGTCCGCTGGCCTTTGACATCTTGCTTATCGCTATGCTGTCGTTGACGATTGAGCGGAAGCCGCCCATCGCGTGGCGGGCAAGACGTTCGGCGGTTTCCAACGTGATGTCGATTCCAGCGGCCTCATGGTAGTAAGCCGCCACGTCAACGGCCTTTGCCACCTCGAACAAAACAATCGGCTTTCTGATTCTTGAGCGCAAGCGCGGAACCCTGTCGGTCTTGACCTTGAGCCCCTCCTCGCCCACGAGCATGAACGGAAGCTGGCAGCGCTCGTTGACGGCGCGAAGAATTTCCAAGTAGCGGACCGGCAGCTTGTCGGCCTCGTCGATAATCACAAGGCGGCGGGCGTACTTGCAGTTCTCTTCCAAGACTTCCAGGCAATCGCCGAAACTGTGCGGGCGGGTGTGGGCGACCGCTTCGCAAACGTCGCGCAAGAGCTGCGTCTTTGTCGAGCCGTCAACGTAAAGGACATAGGCGGCGTTGGGGTTGTTCTGGACGTACCATTTGGCGCAATGGGTCTTTCCGCGCTCTGCGGTTCCGATGGCCATTCCGATTGACGAGGACATTGTTCCTGTCGGGTCAATCAAGTCGTCCGCGAGGTTTTGGAAGCGCGTGACGCTCCTTGTGAGCACCAACACGTCGGTGTCGATTTTTATCTTTTGCGCTATACTGTTCTTGTAGCCAGCGTCTTTAAGGAGCTTGACATACTCTGTCTCTTTGTCCTTCCAGTTGGGGTATTTCTGGGTGCAGATTTTGACGATTTGAGATTTGTCAACTCCCAAGACGCGGGCCGCGTCCTGCATGGAAAGACGGTTGCTTTCCAAACAATTTTTCAACGTTGATTCCATAATTTTCATCTCCCTATGAATTTCTTAGAATAGGATTCGTAATAGGCGACTTGCCTTGAATCCATTTGGCTTTCGTAGTCATGCATGAAGTCCAAGTCCTCGCGGCTAAGATGTCCGCCCGCGTGGTACTGGTTCAAGGTCCATTCGTAGCGCTCGCGCTCGTCGTAGAAGACCGGCCGCGACTGCGCCCGCTTTAGCGACTCGCTTCCAATCCGCTCGGCCACCCCCTCAAGGAAATCTTCCTGCGAAAGGCTCTCTTCCCTGCGGTTGAACGACATGGGCATCTCTCCGTAGTCGTCCTTTTGGCGGCTCACGCTCCGCGGAATCTCTTGGCTTTCAAGCGGCTCCGCGTCAATTTTTCTTACAACGGCGGGAACAGGCTCCGGCTCCTTTTTGCTTTCAAGCCTATAGTCCGACGCCTGGGCTAGCTCCTCCGACTTTCTAAGCTCGGCGAATTTTTGCGGCTCGGAAAGGACGCGGACGCTCTTGTCGCCGGTGGCGATTTTGAACGCTTCCTGAACGGCGCGCATGTTGCGCTTTTTCCATTCAAGCTGCTCCACGACTTCCCGCTCGTCGAGCATGTCTATTTTCTTGACAGGGCGAAGAGCGATTGCGTGGTTTGTTCCAGGCTCTATCGCGAAAACGCCCAAGGCCAAGTTTTCCGGGTCGTAGCGGACTTCCACCTTTTGGCGGTTGTAGGCGACGAGCGTTCCCCGGTTTTGCAAGACCATTTCTTGCGTGAGGTCGGGGCCGATGTACTCAACGCCGTTAAGCTCTATTCTGTCTCCCTTCACTTGGCGCATGGCGCTTTCCATAAAGAGGTAGGCTTCGTCGCGCGGGTCTATCATCGTCGGCATCCAGCCTTCGCGCTTGCATTCCTCCAGCCGTTCCTTTGGCGAGCAGCCGAGCGACGAATGGACGCGGCTTTCGTAGATGTCCAAGGCGCGGACGACGCATTTGACGAAGTCGTCGTAGCCCAGAATGCAGCCGTTCTTTTTTTGCCACTCAAGCCGCTTGGCCGCCTGCTCCTCTTCCGGCGCGGAAATCGCCAAGCCTTTCACAAGGCCTGGCAAGCACTGGTCGCGCAGGATTTGCTCCAGCGTGTTGAAGAAGCGCTCGATGGGCTTTGTCTTTGCGTTCTTGACGCGGGCGAAAATGCGGCGGTGCTTCTTTTCCCATTCAGCCTTTGACTGCGCCACGTCGACAACAAGGCCTTCCGTGTCCTCCACGATGTAGCGATTGTTTTCGGCTTGGTACAAGTCGGCCTCGTCAAGGAAGCGCACTCCGTAATTCTGCAAGCGCTGAACGATGTCGTCCGCGAGCTTCGACTTCTCGCTGGATCCGTTGTCGTTGTACGTGCTCTCGAACTTGCCGAAGCGCTTGATTCCCATCCGCAAGGCCCGCGTGACAGTGCGCGTGTTGTAGGCGATGTCGAAGCTGATTCCGTAGACAAGGCGGGTGGCCATGTCAAGCCAGAGGTAGCATTCGGCGCGGATGTACTTGTCCTTGTCGCCTTTTGCGTAAGGGTTCTCGCACCAAAAGTCAAAGATGTGCTGGTCGCCTACAATCAGCTGGAATGGCTTTAGCTTGGACAGGTCGCGGCTTATGTAGAACATATTGTCCAGCGCGCGCTGCCCGCCCTTGGCGAGCATCTTCATCGCCGGACTTATGTTCCTGGCGTGAACGTAGGCGCTCGCCTCGCTTCCGATGCTCCAGCCCTGGCGCTCGGCTTCCGCCTTGGCGCACCTATAGGCGTTGCGCACCGTGCATCCGCCCACTTCCTTTATTGCCGCTAGCAGAAAGTTTGTGAAGAAGCTCAAGGCCTCGTCGTCCCAAGCGAACACGTGCCGCCCCTGCCTTCCGGCGGGAAGCGCGAACATCGAGCCGTTGGCCATGCGGCGCACGTAGCGCTGGACGGTCGGAACCGAAATGTTGAACTTGCGCGCTATCGCCTCGTAAGCCTTGGCCTTGGAGACGAGCGGGCTGCGCTTCCTGAATTCGTCGTAGACGGCCGCGCGGAGGGGAAACTTTTTGTCTGTAACCGGAAAAACGGTTCTGACAGTTCCGCTCATGAGGCGACTCCGCTGAAGGCGTTGAGCTCTTTGTCCTGCTCGGCGATTTCATTAACAAGCTGGCGCACCCGCAAGCCTATGTTGCAGACTGCGGCAAGGCGCGTTTGAGGATTCTCAAAGCTGGAAAGGAACGCCGTTAGAATGTCGAACACTTCAAGCTGAGCCTTCATCTGCTCCTTTGTCTCAAGGTTGATTTTTGTATACATCCTTCCGTTCTTGAGAAGCGTCTGCGAGAAGTAGTCGTCGTTTCCCCAGTTGAGCTTGATTTTTTGCTTGCCCCACACACGGGCGAGCTCGGCGAAGCGCTCGTTGTCCTTGCGGCGCTTGTATTCGCGCTCATGCTCGTCCGTCCATCCGGCCAAGCGCTCGCCGGTAGCCATCGCGTGGGCCACAAGCCGCTCGAACTCGCTTTGGGCTTCGAGCAGTTCCGGCGCGTTTTCCTTGGGAGGAGCGGAAAGCTCTTCCGGCGTCCGCACCTTGTCTTCCACCGGGTCGTAGAGCTTGAGCCACAGGTAGGCGGTCTTTTTGGAAAGGCCGACCAGCTCAAGAAAATTGCAGAAGCCGAACGTCTGGGCGTCCTCGCTGCGGCGGTCGCCGCCTCTTTGGGCAAGCGCCTCGTGCGCTATGAAAAGGTCGCGGGCGACGTCCACGGAAGCCTTTCGCAGTCTCTCCACCTTGGGGCGCAGCTTTTCGACCGCGCTTTCCATGTTCCAAGCGTCGATTTGCTTTTGGAAGGGAAAGGCTTGCTTCGGCGTTAGGCTTGTGTTTGACGGTACAATTTCGTTCATTTTTGATTAGCTCCTTTGCCGGCTGGAGCCGACATCCAGAAGACTCCAGCCATTGTTTTTGTCACGCGGCGGCTTCGGGAATTGTCCTTTCGGCGGCTTTGCAGTAGAATGTTTCCTCGCCGGGAACAAGGCTGACATGGAATTTCTTTTGCTGGGCGGCATCGAAATTTTTCAAGGCGGCCTTGACCGGCTCTTTTTTGACCTTCACGCAGTTTTGGAAGCCGGCCTTGATGAGCAGGTCGGCCGTGTCCTCGGAAACCTCGACCTTGTCCGGGCTTTGGCGGTAGCCGATCGTTCCGTTGATGAACTCGCGGCTCTTCTTTCCGTCCTCGTAGATTTGGGAGCGGTTGGCGTCCGAGTAATCCTTGAGCGCGGCCAAAAGCTTTTCGCGCTCGGCCGCGAGCGGAGCGGACATTCTGGCCGCCTCTTCGTTGGCCTTGTTGACCGCCACGGTCGCCGTGTTGTCGATGGCGCGGATTTCCGCGTCAATCTGGGCCACGCACTTGATTGTCTCCTCGACATCCTGAAGGCTTTTGATTTTCATAATTTCCCCCTATGCGCGAATTCCTTTTTCGCGCTATAATGAATTTGGTTTTGCGTCACGCGGCTGGCTTTCCGCCGTCGCTGACATCCGGCTCCGGAACGCTGACCGGCATCCGCGTTCCGGCTGAGGCCGCCTCCTCCAAATCCTTTCGGATTTGGTCGGGCGACCTTCCCATCTTTTGCATGCAAAGCAAGTAGCCTATCGCGCAAAGCTTAAGACCCTCGAATGTCATGCAGTTGACCGCCTTTTGGATTTTGGGGACGTTCAAGTCGCCCACAATCCGGCTTTCCATGAAGGGCGGCTCCCGCCCGTTCAGCCACACAGCCGTCATCTTTTCCTGTTCCTCCCTGGCCTTTCTGGCCGCTTTGTAGACGTTCCGCCAAAACACGTACAGGTTCGCGTCGTGCCGGAACTTTTTCATGCTCGCTATCGCGAGGTCCTCCGTCCCTTTTGGGTCTCTCACTTTTCCTCCCCGGCGCGCTGCATGGCAGCCAAGAACGCGCCGCATGCGTCCTGCATGAGTCGGCAGGCCGAACACTCGAAGTCCAAAAGCCTAAAGCCCATCAGCTTTCCGTCCTTGTAAAGGGCGACGTTCCTGACCGGAGTTCCGACGCGCGGATAAGGCTCCTTTTCCTTTGCGTTGGCTATCAATTCCCAGCCCGGCCAGTTTTCGGAAACGGCCTTGGCAAGCGCGGAAAAGACCGCGATTTTCTTGGCGTCCTCTTCCGTGAACGCCTTGCGGCGGCCGCGCTTTTTGCCCCGCGCCTTCGCCACTTCCTTTTTTCCGAGCGCCGTCAATTGGCAGGCTTGCTCGCCAGCGTCTTGCGGAGCGGCGGGCTTTTTAGTCCTTGGCATTTTTGCTTTTCCCCTTGCGCGAACGGCGCTCCTTTCTTGACTTTTCATAGCGTTCTTCGCTACAATGCTCGCAACAAAGCCATGTACGAGACATCGATTGCTCAAGAACTTCAATCCATCCTTCAGGGATACCTTTTGAATTCAAAGCGTAAGAGAGCGCTTGCGCGGACTCCAGAAAGGCTCGCGAGGCCAATAACAAAACGGCAGTTATACTGTCTGAATCGGGTATTCTTTCTGGCACTTTCGCATGGCTTAACGCCTGATCCACTACTTGACAACACAAATCCCGAATTGCTTCGGGCGTACATTGGCGAAGTACGGAATACGATTTACGTATTAACCCACCGTACTTGCACTTTTTGGCGAGAGTCTTCTCGCAAGGGAGATGGGAAGATTCAGCTTCTTCGCCGTTGCCAAATATCCGTCTCGCACTGCATCCATTTGTAAATTTGTAGCAGCCCTTGCAAAAGCATTTCAAATCCTCGAAGTCGGTCATGCGGCGGATCTCCTTAGCTCGGTGACCATGTCGTTCCAGCTGGGGTAGCCCAGGCGGGCGGCGACCGCGCGCTCTATGCGCTGGCTGTGGCTTTTGCCCGAAAGAACGTTGCTCACGGATACCGGCGTGCAGCCGACTTCAAGCGCGATGTCGGCGCTGGACGTTCCGGCGCATTTGAGCCTGTACTTGATGTACAAGCCTTGCTGCGGCGTGATTTTCTTGGAAGCTCGGGCAAGCGCGAGGGCTTTTTTTTCGGCAACTTTCCGGGCGATGAACTCTTTTAACTCTTCGCCAGTCATTGTCTTTTGGCTTTTCACTTTCGTTTTCCTCCTTTTCTGTCGATATTCTGATTAACTGATTTATTAGTTTTCATCGTTTCCTGGGTGACTTTGAAAACTAATAAATTAACTTATCACAATCTGTGATAAATATAAATCACTTTTTGTGATTTGCAAGAGAAATGTGATAAAAAAGTGAAAAAAAATCACATTTTGCAATAAGGATTTATTATGGAAATTTCAGAGCAATTAAAATCAATTCGCAAGAACAAGGGTTTAACGCAACAAGAGTTTGCAAATCAGCTTGAAGTGTCAACGGCTACGATTGCAAGCGTTGAAAATGGTTCAAGAGACATGCCAAAAGCTTTAATGAAATCTCTTGTAAAAAAAATCGGAATAAATGCCAACTGGCTTCTAACCGGCGAGGGCGAAATGTTCCAAAGCGAGGCACCGTCCGCCCAAAGGATTCCTGCGGAGCTGGTGAGCGGCGGCGGCGAGGAAGGAATTCCGTTCTACGACATCGACGTGATGGCGCACATCGCCGAAAGCCTTGACTTGAAGGACGAAAAGCCGGCCGGAATCCTTTCCATTCCCGGCTTTGAGGACTGCGTCGCCTGCTTCCCCGTCTACGGCTCAAGCATGGAGCCCAAAATTTCCAGCGGCGACGTTATAGCCGTGAGCAAGGCGGTTGACTGCGAGCGGATTCTGTGGGGCGAGATTTACCTTGTCATCACCGACGCTTGGCGGGTGGTCAAGACCGTCCACCCAGGCAAGACCGAGGAATACATCATCCTGCGCTCCATCAACCCCGACTACGCGGGCGACACCAACGTGGACAAGAAGGACTTGCGCGCCTTGTACTTGGTCCGCGGCGTGGTCTCGCGGCTGGGGATGTAAGGGAAAAAAAGGACCCCGCAAGCGACTTGCGGGGCAATGGTTAGTTTGAGTTGAAGGCGAGGTCAAGCAAAAATCGGCTTATTGATTTTCCCGCCGCGCCAGCCAGCGCCTTTACTTTTTCCAATTCTTCCGGCTGGCAACTTACGGAAAAGGAAACACGCTTTACGCCTGTTGGCTTGCGCCCGCCTCCGTGGTAGCCGTAACCGGAATATTTTTTTTCCGAGCGGCTTTCCATCACTTTACCACCAAAATTGCGATAAGCATTGCAAGCGCCGCAAGCCGGAAAATGTTTGACAAAATGTTTATTTGCTTCTTTGTGACCATTGACAAATCTCCGTGTAAGGATTAAACTATAAGAAAAAGCAAGGTGGCGAGCCTTGCCTTTTCTTGGGTTACTTCTGATTCTATTTAAGAATCAGAGCCAGTAGCGCAACTACGAACAAGCCGAAGTTGATGATAAGATTTGCTAGGTCTATCCAACTCGGCTGTTCTTTTTGCTCTGCCATATCGTTCCTCCTTATGGTTTTATAGTATCACATCTTTTGTTTTGTGTCAATACTTTTTACAAAAAAAAGATTGTTTTTTTCGGCGGCTTGCCCCAGCGTTGGGCTTGCGCGCGAAGCGGGAATTCCGTATAATAAAAAACGTTTTTTTTCGCCGAAATCGGAAAAGCGCGCTATAATGTTATAGAGCGGAATTCCGAAAATATATACTTGGAACATGGGTAAGTCCGCGCGCGTGCGCGGCAAGGAAAGAGCCTTTTTTGAAGGGAAAAAAAATGACAAACAAAAGAGAACAGTTTGATATGAAGCAACTCCGAAAGGATTGCAGAGCACTCGGTATTATTAACATCGAAGCTTCTGATGATTTAACTCCAGCATATGTTTTTGATGCCGTAAAAGCTGTAAAAGAAATCCGCTTGGACATGGCTTCTATAGCAAAAGAAATGGAAGAAAGAAGAAGGAACCCTCAACGATGAGTTCATCAAACAAAGATACCCGAAACATTGATTGGGCGGTAAGGTTGTTTCGACCAGTTCTTGTTGACTTGCATATTCCTGATTTAAAAGATGAAATCAGAATCTATACTGCTAATTATCGAGAGCTTCAACGTTACCATATGGACAGATGCCTCATAATTGTAAAACGGTTTCATTTTTCAAAAGAGAGCTACAAAGGTGTATTCATCTGGAGATACGATTCAGTTTATGATATGTTTATTTTATATATCATTGTTGCTGACAACCTCTTCACTAATACAACCGATGAGAAATCTGTATATCGCAAAGCTATAACTACACACGAATTTACACATTGCATAGCATCAATAATAACATCTGAGCGGCTTAGTGATAAAAATTTGATAAAACGACAATTAGACAAACTAAAAAAACGTTTTCACGCAATAGAGCAAAACGATATACAAAACTTGATGACAGACATCTCGATTTCAATGATAAATCCAAATGCTTCAAGGTTGCTAACATTTCCAGATGATCATTTTAGGACGGGGGATGAAGATTTTCCCGGAAAATATAGCGAACTTTATCGCAATATGCTCTTGTCATACAATCTTTTTAAGGATTTTTTTACTGATAGTGTAAAAAAACAATTCAAAGATTTATACGAAAAGGGAGACATTAAACAAGCAAGTAGAATTATTTCTTCCGTAATTAAAAAAATATCAAAAGAAAAGTGTCTCGATTTAAACTTTGTGTTGACAAGATTTAAGACTGATTTTGTCCCAAAATTATTAAAAGAAATAAAATCAATTTAACCCTTCCCCAGCGGTGGCTGGGGATTTTTTTTGTTCCGCTATACTGACTCGCGGAGGGTGGCGGAATGCAAAAAGTGAACAATTCCCAAGACAAGCCTTATTACACTCAGCGGAACAACAGGCTCAAGCCTTACGGAGCGTGCAACGTCACTTCGGTGATCGCGGCGCTTTCGGCGGCGGGGTGGCCGGTCAAAAGGCTCGCCACAGACGAGGACGGCCAGCCGGAAGACGCGCTCATGCGCTTCATTCTTTCGGACGGAGAAACGCTGGCCCTTTGGAGAAAGCTTGACCCAATCGGACGGCACGACGCCAACGAGTGGCATCCGGTTCTCGCTTGCGGGGCCAACAAGTTTTTGCGCGTTCGCGGGCTTTTGTCCGGCAAAAAGGACGCGATTGAGTTTGGCGAAAATTGGGAAATCCGAGACATCGAAAAAATCATCATGGACGGCGGCGCCTTTGTCGCTTCCGGAGTTTTCACGGCGGAGGGAAAGAAAACCATCGGGCATGTCGTGGCGGTCGTCGGCTTTAGGACGGACGAAGACGGAAACCTCACGCATTTTGTCTTGGACGATTCGTGGGGCGACTATCGGACGGAATACAAAATCCAAAACGGAAACGATGTCGAAATGCCCGCCGCCGACTTCATGAAGCTGCTGCGGCCTTGCGGCTTTCCCATCAAGATGGGGCACAAAGTAAATCCGTTTAAAAGTTTTCAAGGGGGAAACATATGAAAGCGAAAGACGTCAGCTTGTTGGCGATTGTCGTCGCCATTGTTTGGGTGGCCTTGTTGTTTGCGGCCAAAGGATTGATTCCGGTTTTCTTTGCCGGAAAGACGTTCGGGCTTGACGCAAAGGAAATCATCGCGAGCGGAGCGTTCTTCGTAATCGCGTGCTCGCCCGTCTACCGCTCTATATGGCTGGACAAAAGGCTCGGCCTAAAGGTTGAGGGCGGCGAAGCGGAGCCAAGCGGCGAAAGCGCCGGGGCGGGAAAATGAATGAGGCGGCTCGCGGCGTTTTTTTGCGCGTCGGTCTTTTTGTTCTCTGCGTTTGCGCAAGCCTCGCGTTCGGATTCTGGCGCGGTTGTTCTCACGCGAGAGCAAGCGACGCTGATAGAAAAAGAGCTGAACGCTATGAGGCTGGAAGCGAGTCTGCTAAGGAAGCAGTCGGAAAGCTGGAAAGCGGACTCGGAAGCGTGGCGGAAGAAATGCGAGGCGTTGGAAGAAAAATTGACGCAAGCCTTGCAGATGTCGGAGAGCTCCGAGAAATCGGTGATAGAATTGACGGAAATCGCAAAGGCGTTGCGGACGCAGCTGGACGAATTGAGGAAGGAGTTCAACGAATTGAACAAATCCTTCTTGAAGCGAAAAAGAGCGGAGGCGTTCTGGAGAGCGACGGCGATAACGGCGGCTGTGATAGCGGCCGGTGAAGGCTTTGGCCTTTGGCTTTTGAGCAGGTGAGGTAAAAAATGGAAACCTTTGGCATAGTAGTTTCGCTTGCTAGCGGATGTACGGCTCTTTTTGGGTTTATCGGAATCTTCGTCAAGTACGGAAACGACAGGGGAGCAATGAAGACTGCCCTTGAAAACATTTCAAAGAAACTTGAGAAAATTCCGAACGAAACAGAACTCAATCTGATTCTGGGAGAGCTGAGAAAAGACATTGATACGAACGCAAAGGATATCAACGAGGTTGGCAAAAGGCTGAACAAGTTGGAGATTGACAACACGAAGATGATAACTTCGATGGCGGAAAACATCGGCTGGATTAAGTCGAGCGTTGACGACATCAAGCAGCGAATAGACAAAAAGGACAAGGAGCAAGGCCGTGCCTAAAAGAAACAAGATTGAAATGCAAGGGCTTGTCGAGCGCATTTGCAAGATGTACTTCAACGACAAAATGAGCCACAAGCAGATAACCGAAATTCTCAAGCAGGAAGGCTACGACATTTCAAAAAGCGGCGTGGGCCGCACGCTCATAGGGCAAGCCGCTCAGATGAAGGCCTACAAGGACAGCGCCAAGAAAGCCGTGGCCATCGTCAACGAGCTTGACAAAACGCCCGGCTTGAACATCGCCGAGGCGAGCGTCCAGCTTGTCCAGGCTAAGCTCTTGGAGGAAGTGAACAAGTTCGAGAACTTCTCCACGATTTCGCCGGAGGAGCTTTTGAAGGCCGTTGTCCGCAACACCGACGCGCAAACAAAAATCGCGCGGGTCAAGCTGGAATACGAGCGCGGCTACAAGAAGGGCTTGTTCGAGGCGGCCAAGACCGTGGAGACCGAAGGAAAGAAAGCCGGCTGGAGCGACGAGCGCGTTGAATTCGTAAAGGCGAAGATTATGAATTTGAAGGTGGCCTATGACGAAAAGACGCCGGAAAAATGAGAGCGCTGGCGGGCTTGAAATCTTTTTGCCTTACCAAAAGAAATGGCTTGAAGACAGAAGCGACCTCAAAATCATAGAGAAAAACAGGCGCTGCGGAATCTCTTGGACGGACTCAGCCGACTCGGTTCTTGACGCGGCTCCGGCGGAAGGCTGGAGCAACACCTACTACATGAGCTTCAACAAGGACAACTGCCGCCAGTACATTGAGGACGCGGGCGAATGGGCAAAGAAACTCGGCTACGCGGTGAGCGAAATCGAGGAAAAGGAAGAGCCGCTTTTGGAAGACCCCGACAAGTCCATCACGACTTTCAGGATAACTTTTTCCAGCGGAGCGGAAATCATGGGATTGCCTGGCGTGTCGCGCTCGCTGCGCTCCAAGCAGGGAAACGTCGTCATCGACGAGGCGGCGTTCTTTGACGACTTGGAAAGCGTAATGCAAGCGGCCAAGGCCTTGGTCATTTGGGGCGGCCGCATAAGGGTGATATCGACGCACAACGGCGACGACAACCCTTTTAATCTTTTGATTAAGGACATCAAGGCGGGAAAGGAAACCGAGTGGAGCCTCCACCGCATAACGTTCCGTGAATCCATCGAGCAAGGCTTGTTCAAAAGAATTTGCCTCACTCAAGGAAAGAAATGGAGCGAGAAAGCGGAAAAGGAATTCGTCGAGAGAATCTACAGAATTTATGCTAACAATCCCGACGAGGAATTGGATGTAATTCCAAGGGCGAGCGGCGACCGCTACTTTGGACGCGGCTTGCTTGACCACGCGACGGCGGACGAAGGCGCGTGCCAGATTCGCCGGCTTGAATGCCCGGACAGCTTTCTTCACAAGGGCGACGGCTACAAGAACCGCGAGATTGAGAAATTTTTCAACCAGGAAGTGCGCCCGCTTTTGGGAGCGGCCGGCGGCCAAGTTTTTGGCGGGAACGACTTCGGACGCTCCGGCGACTTGACGACGTATTGGTTCGCGGAAGAAATCGGAAAGACGCGGCTTGAGGCGCGGCTCGTCGTCGAGCTGAAAAACGCTCCCTTTGAGCAGCAGCAGCTTTTCAACGATTTGGCCACGGACTTTCTTGACGAGCGCGGAACGTTCGGCGGGCTTGCGGTTGACTCGCGGGGCAACGGACAGCAAATCGGCGAGCACGCCATGCTGCGGCATCCGGGCGCGGCGATCCAGGTGATGGAAACGCCCGCTTGGTACGCCAAGTACGGAAGTGACTTGCACGGCCTTATGGAAAGCGCGGACTTCACTGTTCCTGACGACGAGACAATCAAGGCGGACTTCGCGCTGGTCGTGTTGAAAAACGGGATCCCCACGCTTCCGGCAGTTAGAACGGCAGACCGCGACTTGAAGGGAAAGCGGCACGGAGACGGCGCGAGCGCGGCCATGCTTTGCGTTTGCGCCTGGCGAGAATGCGCGGCTGACCCGGCTCCGACATTCACGGTCGCGCAAAAGAAAGACAAGAATATTTGGCGATAAAGGACGGTGATTTTTATGGCGAGGACAAACAACGTTACAAGCAGAGTCATAGACTTGAACTCATTCAGGAGCATAGCGTCCTACGTGTCGGACACGCAGGACTGGATAGGCTCCGTTCAGGAACGCGAAAGCATTTTTGAGGAAATGCGGGACGACGCGCGCGTGGACTCGCTTGTCGTTGACCGCAAGAACAAGGTCCTTCAAATGTACGGCTCGTTCAGCGAAAGCAGGAACAAGCTGGTGAGCGAGGCTTGCGAAAACCTTTTGACGTTCAACACCTTTTACAAGCTGAACAACATCCTTTTGAACGCCGTGCCTTACGGAATCGCCGCTTGCGAAGTCGTTTGGGAATTCAGGGGCGGCTGGTACGTTCCGACGGACTTTGTTTCGATTCCGCGAACGGCGTTGAGCTTTCCGCAGCATGTCGAGCGCGAATGGGGAACGCCCGTCTTGACCGCGCAAAACATCGTCCTTGGCGACAAGCGCAAATTCATAATCCACCGCAACGACGACGGCGAGCTTAACCAGTGGGGCCGGCCGGCCTTGCGCAGCGCCTACGCCTTTTGGAAGTTCAAGCAGCTTGGCGTGAAGTTTTGGGCGATGGCCGCGGAGCTTTGCGGCGTTCCGTCGATACTGGCGATTTTTGAAACCAAGAGCGAGGAAGAAGCCAGGAAGCGGGCAAAGACTTTGACCCAAGCGCTTGAAAGCTGGGAAAGCGGATCTTCCGGCGCCTTTGGAAACGTAAAGGACATCAAAGTCGTGAGCTCGCAGATAAACGACTTCAACAAAATCGTGGAGCTTTGCGACACAGAAATAGCCTACGCCATAACTGGCCAAGCCTTGACGACAAACACCGCGCAATACGGAACGCACGCGCAAGGGCAAGAGCACGTCCAGACTTACGACAACCTTGTAAAGGGCGACGCTTACAAGCTCCAGCAGTCGGACCAGTTGCTCGTTAACGCTTTTGTGGAGTTGAACTTTCCCGGCGAGCTTGCGCCGCGATACGACATAGACTCGACGGACTTCGCTCCGTGGGAAGTGATTCGCGACGCGATTGACCGGGGCGTTCCCGTGAGCCTAAAGGCGCTTTACAACAAAATCCATTTGCCGGAGCCTGTGGACGAAAAGGACGCTTTTATAAAGGAGCAGCCGTCGTTCGGATTCAGCGACAAGGAGAAGGACGATTTTTTTCAGAATCGGCGGTAGACTCCAAACGGCTCGCGGAGCTTGGCTTTGCCAAAAGGCTTGACCGAATTTCTACCGCCGCCTGGCTAAACATTTCCGACAGCTACGCGGAGCGAATCAAGGCTTACATAAAGGAAGCGGAAAAAAATCCGGACATTCTGCGGACAAAGAAAGTCCTTGACCCGGACTGGGCAGCGATGGGAGAAGCGGCAAAGCTTTTCACCCGCTCGCTTATGATGGGCTTGGATTCCGCTGTCAGAAAGCCAGAATTCGCGGAGCCGACCGCCGAGGACATAGAGAACATGCCCTACCACGAGGCCGTGGAATTCTTGAAGAAGCGCGACGTTATAAAAAAAGTTGACTACGACAAGCTTAGCGACAAGATGAAATTCCGCGCGTTCACCGCGTCAAGAATCAACGACGGAAAGCTTTTGGAAAAGCTGAACGCGCAAATGCTCGCCAACGTGAACGGCGGCAAGGGCTTGAAGGACTTTCTTTCGCTCACAAAAACCGACATCCTGGACAAAATCGGAATGGGGCCCAACCAAGGCTGGTATTGGGAAACTGTTTACAGAACCAACGTCCAGACCGCCTACAACGTCGGACGCGCGATGGGCTTTGAGGCGGACAAGCCGCTGGCTTTGCAGTTTGTCGGAATCGACGACGCGAGGCAGTCGGACGTTTGCCATTCTCTCAGCGGAATCGTCCGGCCTTACGGCGACCCTTTTTGGCAGTCGCACTTTCCGCCACTGCACTTCAACTGCCGCTCGACAATCCGCGCCATCTACGACGAAGACGAATTGCCGGAAGAATGGAGCGGCCTAGACGAAGCCGAAAGCCCCGCAAAAGGTTTCGGCTCCTACCCCTTGGACAGCGACAACTGGTGGAAGGAGCTGGACAGCCAAGTCCGCCAGGCGAAGCAGTTTGGCGTGCAAGGCGAGATTGAGGCGGCGAAGGTTGCGTTGGGAGTGGATGGCGTATATGGGACAAACGACAAAGAAGTAAGGCATAAAACAGTAAAAGAGTTAAAAAGAATTGGCAATATTGAAAAAGGTGTTGAAATGACTTTTGAAGAAGCTGACGGAGGCAATGTTAATCCCTTTGTTAGTTTAGGAGGTAATTTCAAAAGGAATTGTCAAACATGTGTTGCGGCATTTGAAGCAAGAATAAGAGGTTTTCCTGTTAAAGCAAAAGCTTTTGATGATAAAAGTGTTTTTTTTAAAAGGCTTGCAAATAACCCGTTACGAGCCTTTATTGATCCAGAAACAAGACATCATCCCATTTGGCCGGAAGATGACCCAACATCTAGAATTGAGATTTTTAATACATGGAAAGATGGATTAAATTATGTAAAGAGAACTGTGAAACGCAACGAAAGATATGTAATGGAATTTACATGGAAATCTAATGGGCGTGGACATATTATTTCTGTGATGAGAACAAAAAAAGGAAAACTTTTCTTTTATGATCCACAGGATGGGGCAATATATGATAAAGATGATTTTTCAACGCTTTTTAAAGAGTTGAGGTTTGAGGGAAAATATAATCAACCAAAATTTTTGCGGGTTGACCACTTGCAATTAGATGAAAATGTGTTAAAATATGTTTTGGAGGCAGCCAATGAATGATGTATTGAAATTTGCCAATTCCTTAAACTATCCGTACAAGTTTGACTCATGTAAAGTATTTCTTGAGAATTGGAATGGATCAAAAATTTATTTACTCGATTCCGAAGCTGAAAAAGGCCTTTGTCTTGGATGGCCCGTTATGATAAAAGAAACAAACGGAAAGTTAGAAGAAATTCAAAATAACAAAGAAAAACTAAAAATTATGAATGCAGTTGACGCTGCTTAAATACAGCCCCGTAAGCCGGGGCTTTTTTATTGCCCTGCTTCGTCTATCAGGTTATAATTTCCGCAGGAGGTTATTCATGACAGCGGACAATGAAAAGATGAAGCTGGAATTGTTCAAGACAATCCTTGCGAATCCTTCCAACAGCATCGGCGCTCTGGACGCAAACAAAGCCGTCGAAGTTGTCGAAAAGATGATGCAAGCGATTACAAATCCAAGTTTTGGACGCGGCGTTAAACCGACAGCGTAAGCTTCAAAAACGGCATTCCGACTTGGGATGCCGTCCTTTCATCGTCCGGATTGTCGTCAACAAGGAATTCCAAGCTTTTGATTTTATAGCCAATTTCTTCTAGCGCTTTCGCAAGTTTTTCAACGCGCTCGTTTCTTGTAAGTTCTTTTTCTTCGTCCATAAAGACCCCTTGGTTATGTTGTAGCGCAAGCGCAGTTTTCGGCGGCAAGTCCGGGGTGTTTTTTAAAAATTCAAAATATAGTCCATTTTTCTCTCTTGGCATGCAATAATTCTTTCCTTGCGCCGCAAAATTCACCGCTTTTCACCGACCTACCCCTAAAAAATCGTGTAATTTGTCATTTATTTAAAAACACCCCCTAAATTTTCAAAATTTCAACAATTCGTCTTTCCCCACAATCGCCGCGTTTTTACGCCTTTGTGATTACATATCCGCAGAGGTAAAACGCTATGAAGAAATTTTTGATTTTGATTTTTGCAACAACGCTTGCAATGTTCTTGATTTCGTGCGCGGAAATGCAATACCAGCAGGAGGCGCATAACGCCGCGTTCAAATCAACCTACGCCACAACAGTAAACAAGCTGGAAATGGCGGAAGGAAATTTTGAGGTCTACCGCCGCGTAGTTTTTTACAATGTCAGGCTCGGCGAAATTGTGTTCGCTTGCGAAGGATTCTGCCATGTAAGAATTGACCACGACGGCGACGTGGAGCTCGTGATAAAAACCGGAGAGAACCAATACCTTCGGCATTACTTGGGGCAAAAAATGGAAATAACGTATTTTTCGGAACAACTGGAATCGGCTTTTATTCCCAGAGACAGAAAATACAAAATAACGTTTAATCCGCGTTTGTGGCTTCCAAGCATTGGGCTGGTGAGCGAATGAAAAAGATACGCACTTGGCAGCTCTGCAGGACGGGAACGTTCGGGCAGGACGGAGCCAAAATCACGGAAAAGGACTTGGGCGAAATCGCGGAGACGTTCGCGCCTACGCGGCCAATCACAATCGGGCACGACGCGGCGAGAGGCGACGGCTTTCCAAAGTTCGGGGACGTGCTGGCGATTGACGGAATCTACGACGACCCAAAGCGCAAGGGCGAAAAGGTTCTTGTTGGCAAGGTCATGCTGCACCCGGAATTGGAAAAGCAGTTTTCGGACAAGGACGACGGCGGCGGTTGCTACAAGGGCTGGAGCGTCACGATTCCCAAGAGGGCGAGCGACGGAAAGCGCTATCTTCATTCGCTCGCCATTTGCGGCGCGACCCCGCCCAAAATTCCAGGCTTGGAGCAGCTTATGGTCAAAAGCTGCTATTCAGACGGCGACAGCGTTGAAGTGTTCGACTTCAACGACGCTATAAATTATCAGGAGGAAATCCCCATGACTGATGAGGAAAAGAAAAAGATGGAGGCGCTTGAGGCTGAAAACAAGAAGCTCAAGGAAGACGCCGCCAAGGCCGCCGAAACGAAGGGCGGCGAGGACAAGAAGGAGAAGTTCTCCGACTCGCCCGAATTCGCCGACATGCAGAAAGAAATTTCTGAATTGAAGGCGGCCAAGAAGGAAGCGCTCGTCAAGGGCGTTTGCGACAAGTTCTCGGACATTCCGACGGGCTTGAAGGACGGCGTCCAGAAGGTCGCCTCGGTTCTCGCCTCCGCTTCGGACTCGTTCGAGTTCAGCGACAAGGACGGAAACAAGAGCCAAAAATCCGCGCTCGAAGTTTTCTGCGACGTCGTCTCGGGCCTCATCGCGGCCCCGAAAAAGGACGACGTGACGGCCCGCCAGTTCGACGCCGGCGAGTTCAGCGACAAAACAGACGGCGGCAAAGAAACCGATTGGGGAAAAGTCGCCGCCAAGCTTTAGTTTAGGGGGAAGAAATGAAAGTCGAAGAATTCTTTGACCGCGGCGTGCTCCATTCAGGACACCCGCCAATCGTGGACTTTGTGACTATGGCCGCCAGCGCCAAAAATCTCAAGGCCGGAACAATTTTGAAAAAGGGCGAAGGCGGCTACGCTCCCGCCGGCGACTCGGACACTCCGGCCGCCGTCCTTTTGGAAGACGTGGACGCCCACGCCAGCGCGGCGGTGGACAAGGTTCCCGTCGTGGTTCACGGCCTTGTCGTCAAGAGCCGCCTTTTGGACTGTTCCGACGCGGAAGAGGCCGCCGCGAGCGACGAGCTTTGCGACCAGCTTCCGGGCGTGGGAATCTACCTTGCGCAGACCGGCTGGTCTGAAACCAAATTTTGCTGAGGAGAAAGACGATGGCTAAGTATTTCAACGGAACGCTCTCCATCAAGAGCGAGGACATCGAAAGAGTTGTGGCCGCGCAGCCGGAAAACATTTCCAACGCTCGCGGATATTTCAAGCAGGTGAAGCTCAAGAACTCGACGCACATCGCGTCCGCCGAGCTCAAGCGCGAATACGGAAACGTTCCCGTAATCGTCCGGGGCGACACCGGCGTGACACCAAAGCACGGAGCGGACGTGACCGACATCGTGCCCATGCCGATTGAGATTGACGACAAAATCTCAGCCGTGGACATCGACGAGCTTGGCCGCGCGACCGACTTGGGAACAAACCAAATCGTTGACAGCTACTTGGAGCAGCACGCCGATATGGTGCGCAACACCATCAACGCTCTTTGCTGCCAAGCCCACAAGGGAAGCATCGACTACATGATGAAGTCAGGAAGCGGCTTCGAGCGCTACCAAGTTAACTACGGAACCGTAAAGAACGTCACGTTCTCCGAAAAGGTTTCGCAGCTCACGCTCGGGCTTGCCGTGCAGAAGCTTTCCGCCATCAGGAAGCTGACCGTTGACCAGGGCGTGGGCGGCCCCGGCGAGTTCATCGCTGACGCGACGGTTTACGCCAAGTTCGTCGACCTTTTGGCCGACGCCAAGCAGACCGAAAGCGTCAAGGACGGCTGGCTCCAAATCGGCCCCTACAAGGTTCTTGAGGACAACGACAGCTACGTTGACACCGCCAAGAACGGAACAAAGACGACCAAGAGCGTTTGCGGCGATCGCGAAGTCGTCTACCGCGCCCTCAACGCCGGACAGAAGCTCTGCTACCTGCGCCTTGACGACGTGGTCCAAAAGGCCGCCGTGCCGATCTACTCGTTCACCGAGAAGGAAAGCGGCCAGCGCGGAATGAAGCTCTACACCAAGAGCAAGCCGTTCCCGCTCGTCAACGTCAAGGGCTTGGCCTACGGAACGTTCGCGGCTGAATGAAACTGAATTGTGTTTGGCGGGGACGCGCCTGACAGACCCGCTATATAAATGGCGCAAGCTCCGGGAAACCGGGGCTTTTTTTTATAAATTTTTTATTGAAATGTATTGACAAATTATTAAAAGAGCGCTATATTATAACCATCAGGGGCGTTGCTCCGGTGAACAAATCTTTGTTAAAGGGGGAAAGGTATGAAGAAATGGATAAAAAAATGCCTGCGAGAAGCAATCCAACTGCTAATCGCAGGCCTTATCCAAATCCTTGCAGCGATTGTCATTAAACTGATAATCGGCTAGCGGGGAGCAAGAGCGGCGGTTTTAGGACTTCCGCTCTTGCGTACTCATATCTTACCCCAAGGGGGCTTTTATGTCAACAAAAAAAGAAGAAATTCTTTACTTCCTGTTAAAGGCGGTCATGCAGGGAATCATCAACGGAATCGTTCTCATAGCGGTTCTGAAAATCTTCAAGGTGATTTAACTATGGCGGAAGAAAAAAGCAAGCGAGGCCGCAAAACCACCGGCGTGGCCGGAAAAACTTGCAACATAAATTTCCGCATATCGCCGGAAGAAAAGGCCGTCATAGACGCGAAGGCGAAAGCCGCCGGAAAGTCCACTTCGCGCTACATGATAGACCTAGCGCTGAACGCCTAGCGCTTTTTTTTCTCCCGCCTCTAAACGCTCCTACGGGAGCGTTTTTTTTATGCTCTCCACGCTCAGCCGCCGCAAAAAAAATACGCGCCATAATTCCGGCTATGAACGCCAAATCAAAAAAGACAAAACTCAAGGTAAGGGCTTTCAAAGTGAAACCTTATGAATTCACGCTTGAATCAGGTAAGGTCTTCGTGGCGGAAGACGACTTTGTTGTCGGGACAATCAATAAGGACGGCTCCTTTTGCGGGGCTGTTTTCAGTCCAGCCGACGGCTTCGGCGGCTCGGTCACCTACACAAAAACTGAATTCAAGAAAATTCGCGGCCAAGAATTGTTCTTGCGGGAGAAATGAAGATGGCGGGCGAAAACGAACTGACGGTAGACGACTTGAAAGCGGAGATTCCCGCGCAGGATTTGGAGACGCTCACGCTGGGCGACGACACGGTGGCGGTGCGCGCGCTCCTAAAGGGCAAGGTTGCCGTAAAGGGAATGGTCTTGAGCGCGGGCGGAAAATACAGCGAGGAAAACGAGGTCGTCCGCGAGGCCGTCCTTAAATGGGCGCTCTACGAGCTGTTCGCCTTTGTCGGGCAGGAAAGCCGCGCCCGCGAAAAGCAGGAGGACTGCCAGCTATTGATTGAGACGAACTTCGGGCCGATTGCAAAAAAAACTGACGCGTCTTCGACCGGCCCCGCCGTGGGCTTTGTGTCCGCGGGCCGCAAAAGCCCGATGGAGAGGCGGCGCTGATGGGCGTCCAAATAACGAAAAGAATCGGCGAGCTTTCCGCGCGGCTAAAGAAGGCCGACCTGTCGCCCACGATGCGCAAGGTAAGCTCCTACTTGGTTTCGTCCGCCGTCAGAAAAATCAACGCCGGCGTTCCGCCTGAGAACGCGCCGCTCACGCAAGCTGTTAAGCAAGGGAACAAGACGCTGCGCGACAACGGCCAGCTTATGTCGTCGATAGCCCCGCAAAGCGGAAAGACATGGGCGGCCGCGCAAACGAATTTGAAATACGCGAGAATCCAGCAGGAGGGCGGCGAAATCCGGGGCGGCAAAAAAGGCCTTTGGATTCCGGCCTCGGCAAAGACGCGGACTTTGATGCGAAAGCACAACGCGCAAAAGCCCGGCGAGCTGATACAGGCGATGAAAGGCGACGGCTATTCCTTTTTCAGAACCGGGAAAGTCTTTTGCGCCAAGAGCAAGCGGGGAAAGCCGTTCGCGCTTTTCATAATCAAGGAAAGCGTAAAGATTCATGCCCGCCCATTTCTGCACATCGACGAAAAGGACGAAAAACACATCCAAAGGGAAATTAGAAACGGAGTGCGCGAGGCGCTCAAGGGAGGAAGCGAATGACAATAGAAGCGGTGGTTGACTCGCTCAAGGAAGCGATACAGGAGCAGCTGGGATTCCCGGCGTTCCTCTTGCCGCAAAAGGCGGCGAACAACACGGCCCACATCGACCTGCTCTTCCAAGACTTGGAGCCGAACGGCGAAGGCGGCGAAAAGCTTTCCTTCCTGGCGGAATACAGGACGGCGGGAACGCACGCGAAGTGGCTTGGAAAGACGGCCTCGCTTCGGCGAAAGCTTAGGGCGGTGGAATGCTCGCACATGTTTTTTGAGGCGGACGACGTCGCGCTCAGGGCCTACTGGATTGGGAACGGAAAGCCGCGCTGGGTGTATCCTAGCGAAGATGAAAGCTCGATGCCGGCGGAATACGCCATTCCGTACAGAATCGAGATTGACATGCCAACAAACCTTATTACGGAGGAATGAAAAATGAAACCGGGCGGAAAAGACGGAAAACTCTACAAGATTCACGAAGAGGCGGAAATTTCAGGAGGCGCTACGGCCGCGCTTGAAAGAAGCGGGTTCTACAGAATCAAGCGCGTTGGAGAGCATACGGAGCTGCCGCAGCCGAGCAACGAGGACTTGGCCAAAGGAGCCCGCGCGATGGGGCCAGGCGACGTGGTCCACCTTTGGGCTGGCCAGACTTTGGCCGAGGGCGACGAGGTCATACCCTTGCGCCTTGTCCTCATCAGCTTTGTCAAGGACGTTTCCAACTCAAAGCAGGGAACCAGCTACGACGTTTCGACGCAAGAGAATTTGGACTCCGGCGTGCGCGAGTACATCACCGGCGCGTTCAGCGAATCCAGCGGAACGATCAACGGAACGGTTGAGACCGACAGCGAGGCGCAGCGCGAGCTTTTGAACCAGTTCAGCTCCGTAGCCGTTGAGGATGGCGAGCATTACGCCATCTTCCCCGCAAAGGAAACCAAGCAGGACTACATGCTCAGCCGACGCGAGACGGAGACTGTCGGACAGACCGCCGTGTGGGAGCACTTCCCTGTGACTGTAGAATCGCTCAACATGGACAAGCCCTTGGACGGCGAGCAGAATTTCAACTTCAACTACAAGGTTGACGGCGGAAACCACCCCGGAATGATTTACTACACCGTCCGCGACTTGAGCGCGAACGGACAGCAGGGCGGCTCGCAAGGATCCGATCCTTCCGACCCCAGCGGCGACCCTGAGGGAGGCGACTGATGCTTTTGACGGAAGAGCCGAGATACTGGTTTTGCCCGGACGTTCGCGGCAACTTAAGCCTTCCCGAAACGGAAAGGCTCTCGGTCGAAATCATAAGGCCGGCCGCGTTCCAGTCCAAGGAATTCGTTTCCGTTCAGTCAACGAGGGAGTTCTACAAGAGCGACCAGCCGCTTGACGAAAATGGGAACCCGCGCGAGGTGAAGAAGTTCAAGAGCGTGACCACCGAGCTCAAGGTGAACGCCGACTACATCCTTCGCGAGTGCGTCGGCAAAATCAAGAATCTTAGCGTCAAGGGCGCGGACGGCAAGGAGCGCGAAATCAAGAGCGGCTCCGAGCTGGCCGACTGCCGCGCCTACGGAGTCAGCGAAATCGTCTCGGCGATTTGCAACGAGGTGAGGAGCGACGTTCCGACCGACGCAAAAAAAAAGACCTTAGAATAGGCGCTCAAATCGTGTTCGCCGGGCTCTGGCCACCCGACTGGGGCCCGGAATACGACGAGGCCAAGGAAACAATCCCTTGGCCGGAAAGCGAGGCCGGCTACATCAGGAGCAAGAGGGGAAATTTCAAAAAGTACGTGACCGAGGAGCTTCGCGCCCTGTTCCAAATTTGGCGCAGGGTCAAGGCTTACGGCTGGCCGCAGGGAAAAGGCTGGCTGGCCGAGCCTGAGGCCGTCCGAGTGGCCGTGGAGCTATTGGACGCGGAGCGGGAAACTTGGCTGGCTTGGGAGAAGGAAAGGAATGCAAGGGGCGATAACGGACGAGCTTAGGGTTCTTGTGACCGCCGAGGTCGACAAGGCCATAAGGAGCCTAAAAAGCGTTGACTCAAAGACGAGCGAGACTGAAAAATTGTTCAAGTCGCTCGGCGGCTCCATAGCCGGAGCGTTCTCAATCAAGGCCGTGTCCGACTTCGCGCGAAAGTCCGCCGAGGCCTGGCGGGGCCAAAAGGAAGCCGTCAGCGTGATGAACCAAGTCCTTAAGTCCACCGGCGCGGAGGCTTGGACAAGCAGCGCCGAGCTTAAGGAAATGGCCGCCTCCCTCCAGCAAGTTACCAACTATGGCGACGAGACAATCACTTCGATGCATGGCGTTCTGCTCGGCTTCAGGAACATAACGGGAAAGAATTTTGAGCATGCCTCCAAGGCGATTTTGGACATGGCCACCGTAATGAAGATGGACTTGGCCAGCGCGGCGCAAGTCGTTGGAAAAGCGCTCGACGACCCGATAAACGGACTTGGCTCCCTTTCGCGCCAAGGCTTCCATTTCACCGAACAGCAAAAGCAAATGCTCAAGGCAATGGTCGAAGCCGGCGACATGATGGGCGCCCAAAAAATCATCCTTGAGGAATTGGACGGAACTTACGGCGGAGCCGCCGAGGCCGCCGCAGACCTAGGTACGCAAGTCAAGAATTCGGCGGGCGACGTTCTTGAGGGCTTCGGAAAGTTTTTTTCATTTTTGGGCGAACATAGCGGAGCCTTGAAGCTGACAAAGGAAGCGCTGGACGCGGTAGCTGCGGCCTTCAACAACGTGGAGCGCAACGCGGCCAGGCTGTCCGGCGGAGAAAAGTACAACGACTGGTACGAAGGCCTTGAGGACGCTGACAAGCTCAAGGAAGCGACCGACCAAATCCGCCTTTGGGAGGAGGAATATAAGAAAGCCAAGGCTCTTTCCGACGAGGCGGGCGGCCGCGACTGGGTTTTAAAACGAGACGAAAGCCGCGCGAAAAAACAACTGGATTATTTTAAAGTCCAAAAAGAAAATCTCATTGAGCAAATCCAATACAAAAAAGACCTGCAGTCCATAACCAACGCGGAAACGCGGGCGGAAGAGGAACTGGACAAGGCCGTCTCCCAAGTCGGAGAGACCTACAAAAAATTCGCCAAGGACGACCCAGCCTACAAGCTCAAGGAGCTTCAAAAGTCGCTGGAAGAAATAAGCAAGCAACGGACGAACATAAAGCCGATTGACACCAAGGAGCTTGAGGCGGAACTCAAGAGGCTCAACAAGCTTAAGTTTGACCTAGTCCGGCAGTCGTACAAGGCTGGCGACGGACTAGGCGGCTTGCGTTTCAAGGAGCAGGCCGAAGAAGCCGCGAGGGAAATCCTTTCTGTTCAGCAGAAAATCGCCGCAGCAAAAAAACACAACGCCGGGCTTTTGGACATCGACGCAAACGAGTTGAACGCAAACCTCGACGCGGCGGAAAAGGCGATTCTCAAAAAAATGGCCGAAATCAAGGCCAATGGAAAGAAGACCTGGCAGGAAATCTTCTCCGACACGACAGGCGTTGACAAGTCGCTTTTCAGCACCGGCGAACAGGCGGCGGATGAATACATAAAGGGGCTTCACTCTCGCGTCGAGGAAGAAAAGGAAATCGGAACTCTTTTGGGCAAGGCCATATCCCCGCGCAAGGCGCTAGAAAGCGAGATGGCGGAGATTGAGAAGACGATAAACGAGCTTCTTGCCGTTCCTGAAGAAAAGTTTTTGAACGCCAACGGCGGCTTTGAGACAAAGGACGCTTGCATCGAAAAACTCATCGAAAAGTACAAGGAATTAAGCGACGCGATAAATGACCTTCCGCCAGACCCGCCGATGCAAGGCTACGCGGACATGTTCGACATGATAGCGGGCAAGGTGCAGAACCTTTGCATGGAGCTATCCAACTTGAACGAGCGGCAGGCCCAGACGATTGGAAGCATGATGGGCAACTTGGCCAGCGTGTCGTTTGACGGAATTCAAAGCGGCGTCACCGAACTGGCCGAAAAGCTTGCGGAAGGCGCGGACGCTTCCGACGCGTGGGCGGCCAGCCTTGAGAAAATGGCGACCGACATCTTGAACCAACTTCCATCGCTTTTCACGCGGGCGGGCCTTGAGCTTATCGCCCAAGGAATGTGGCCGTTGGGACTCGGTCTTTTGGCAGCTGGACTTGGAACCGGAATCGCCGCCGGAGTCGTAAACGGCGTGAAAAGCGCGGGCGCAAAGGCAAACGCGCTTGGCGGTGTTTATGGTGCGGACGGCTATGAGGCGTTCGCGCTCGGCGGCTCATTCACAAACGGCATAGTCGACACGCCGACATTCTTCAAGTTCCGGCAAGGAAGCGGATTCGCCACCGGCCTTATGGGAGAGGCCGGCCCGGAAGCGATAATGCCTTTGGCGCGCGGCTCGGACGGCTCGCTTGGCGTAAAAGTCGCGGGAGCGGAGGACGGCCAGGGCGAGGCGGCGTTCGGCTTTGTGACCGTCAACGTTTACTCCAGCGAAAAGTCGGAAGTGAACGAACAGACCGACGCGGACGGAAACAAAATCTACAACGTGATTGTCGGCGCGGTAAAGAGCGCCACGGCGCAAGGCCAGCTTGACAGAACGTTCCAAAGCCGTTTCGGGCTTAAAGCGAGGGGCGTATGAGCGAAAGGATAAAGTGGCCGGACGGCCTTCCGATTCCCAAAATCGGCGGCTTGAACGGACAGTACCAAAACTCGGTCATCCGAACGAAGATGGACGCAGGTCCTGCCAAGCAAAGGCGGCGGTTCACCGCCGTGCCTAAGCTTTTTTCCGGCAGACTTATTTTAAACGAAGAGCAGCGCTCGCTTTTGGACGCTTTCTACAGGAATTCAATCGGGCATGGAACGCTGCGCTTTGACATGAAGAACCCGCAGACTGGGCAAGAGGAAACGTTCCGACTGACCGAGCCATACTCGGAGGACGGAAACGATGACGGACTTTGGGAAATAACATTGAAATTTGAGAGGATGCCATGACAAGCCAAGACGCAAAAGTTGAATTGTTCAGAGAGGACACGGACGCTTGCTTTCTCCACCTGCTGAAAATTTCGGCGGAAGGAAGAGCCGACCTTTACTTTGTTGACAACAACGAGCCGATAGTTTCCAATGGCCAGACGTACACCCCCGTGGCGTTCACGGCGACGCTCCCGGAGCAGAACCAGGACGGAACAATAAGCCCCTGCCGTCTGGCCATCGACAACGTTGACCGAATGATCGCGGAGAACATAAAGACCGCCGACAGCGAAGGAAAGAAAATCCACGCGCAAGTGTCGCTCATAATGGCGCAAACGCCCGACGTAATCGAGCGCGGCCCGCTGGATTTCATTCTTCGCAACGTGACCATAACGGAAGAGTCTGTCACAGGCGAGATTTACGACTCCTACGTCCAAGACAGAAAGATTCCCGAAGGCTGCTACAATCCCAACGATTTTCCAGGGCTTTTCTGATGGCGGACGAACTGGCCGAATGGGCGGGGCTTTATATAGGGATTCCTTTTAAGTCGGGCGGCCGCGACAAAAGCGGCTTAGACTGCTACGGCCTTGTCCGCTTGGTATACATTGAACAATTCGACACAAATCTTCCCGACCTCCACGACTTGTACAAAAACGCGCTCGATACAAGCGAGACCGCGCCTCTTTACAAAAAATACGCTCCGCTCCTTCGCGGCGATAAAACGGCCTGTCCAAAGCCCGGCGACGCTGCCGTAATATTGGAGCGCGGGCTTCCCACACACTTGGGAATCTACGCTGGAAGCGGCTATATACTTCATGTCACGCGGCATTTTGGAACGATTCTGCAAAGAGTCACAAATCCAAATTTAAAAGGCCGCGTCGAGGGGTATTATGCCGTTAAAGCTTCGGACGCAAATCCATCCGTTTTCAGGAAGATACAATGATACTGTCGTGGAACGCGACAGCCTCATCAACATTTTCAATAATTTAAATACAGGAACTAAAATTGAAAACGCCGTCATCCTTGTTGAGGACGAGCCAATCAAAGACAACTACGACAGAATTCCCAAGGACGGAAGCCGCGTCTATATCAGGATAATGCCCGAAGGCGAAGGCTGGAACATGGGAACCGAGGGAGGGCGGAAGAATTGGGGAATCGCCGGAAAGGCGGTCGGCTTCGCGTTGACTGCTATAGGCATTGCCCTTATGTTCACGCCTGCAGCCCCGCTTGGCGCGGCGCTTGTTGGAGTGGGCGTCGGAGTCACCTTAGCTGGCGTCGCCTTATACAACATGGAATTCGACGTTCCGAACATGAAGGACAGAACGACTCCAAAGCAAGACCCTTCTCTAAGAGGCGGCTCCAACCAAGCAAGGCCTTACGGCTCCATTCCGGTCGTGTTTGGCCGGCACTTGCTGTCGCCTGACTACGCGGCCAATCCCTACACCTATGTTGATCGCAATAACGGCCAGTGGCTCCGCCAGCTTTTCTGTCTTGGCTACGACGATCAAGAGGTTGAAATAGAGAGCATAAAAATAGACGAAACAAAACTGACGGATTTTTCTGCAAGCGGCGATATTGGAAAAATACAGGATGGCACCGACCGCCTAGTTCACCTTAACTTTATGCGAAACGGAACGCGGTCAAATATCTATAGCCGCGTGTGCAAGGAAATACAAGTCAATTCAGTGTTGAAATTTCTAAATGATTCTGGTACATCGGGCGCAGTTGTACGCACGACTTGCGACCATTGCAGAACTATAAACGTGGACATTTTCTTTCCAAACGGATTGTTTCAATACGATGAAAAAGGAAAGGTCCAGCCTGCGACATGCGCGGTGGCGGCTTGGTACAAGCCGGCAGGAAGCGACGATTCAAATTATAGAATCATTGACGGATGCGAATGGGTTTTGACCCGAAACACGCAAAAAACGCTAAGAGTGACAAATAACGGCATGAATGTGCCGGAAGGAAAATACGACATAAAAGTCGCTCGTCTAACTCCCGACAATGACAGTTCCAAAATATACGACCAAGTGTATTTAGGCTCAATCCGCGCGTACACCAACGACCATCCAGTTCGTGACGGGCGAGCGCAAGGACTTTTGCTTGCGGCTTTGGAGATGAAGGCTTCTGACATGGCTCAAGGCGTAGTGGCCAAATTTAACCTTGTGACTCATTCGGTGTTTCCCGATTGGAACGGCCAAGGAAGCGGAGCGGAATATTGGTCGACCCGTGCGACAGCGAATCCCGCCAGCTGCGTCCTTTACTGCCTTCGAGGAAAAATCAACTCCGACCCCATTAGCGACGAAAAGATAGACTGGCAAGCCTTTGAGCATTGGTGGTCGTTCTGCGACCAAAAGCAAATTTCGTTCAACGCGGTTCTTTCAAGCGACATGCAAATTTCGGAGTTAATCGCCGCCATCGCTAAAGTCGGGCGCGCGAACATCGTCAAAATCGACGGCCTTTTCACTGTCGCGGTTGACGAGTTGAAGACGGTTCCGGTCCAGGCGTTCACGCCCAGAAACTCCATTTCGTTCTCAGAGCAAATCCTTATGGCGGACATTCCCGACCAGGTGGATTATAACTTCATCGACGAGGCCGGGGGTTGGGCTCAAAACACCCGGAGCGTTTTCAACACGCCGACAGGTGAATACGATCCAAACAATCCGCCCAAGATGCCGCGAGCGGAAACTTCCGTTTGGGGAATCACAAACGCAAGCCAGCTTTTCAAGTTCGCCCGGTACCAGCAGGCGGCGGCAAAGTTAAGAAGGTCTGTCTATTCAATTAAGACCGACGTTGAATTCATAATGTGCTCAAAGGGCGACTTGATTGAATATTCCGGCGACGCCGCGATGATTGGCTCCGCGTATGGCCGCATAAAAAAACTGATTATGGA
>ONET01000074.1 GCA_900316905.1 uncultured Treponema sp. | reverse complement strand
CGCCTGTTCGACACCTTCTGCTACAACGACCCGAAGATGCGCGCGAAGCTGAAGAAGGTCTCCACCTTCATCGGCGCGCGCTTCAGCGACCGCGTTCTTTCGGACGCGTCAAAGTTCGCCAAGGGCGCGAAGATTTTGCACATTGACATCGACCCGGCCGAAATCGGAAAGAACGTCAACGCGGACTTGCACTTGGTGGGCGACCTTAAGGCCGTGCTTTCGCGCCTGCTTCCGCTTGTGGAAGAAAAGCCGCGAAAGGATTGGCTTAAGAAAATCGCCGCTTGGAAAAAAGAAATTCCTCCGACATACTTGAATGAGCCCAAGGACTCAATCAACCCAAAATTCATTTGCGAAGAAATTCACCGCGTGGCCGGAGACTCGGCCTTCATCACGACCGAAGTTGGCGAGCACCAAATGTGGACCGCGCAGTTCTATCCCTTTGCCAAGCCCAGAACTTTCATCACTTCGGGCGGCTTGGGAACGATGGGCTTTGGAACAGGAGCGGCGATTGGAACGCAGTTCGCAAACCCAAAAGGCCGCGTCGTGGCGATTGCCGGCGACGGCTCCTTCCGCATGAACTGCAACGAGCTTGCGACAATCCAGCACTACAACCTTCCGATTGTAATCGTAGTCATAAACAACGGCACGCTCGGAAACGTGCGCCTTTGGCAAAAGCTTTTTTACGGAAAGCGATATTCAGCCACGACGCTTGACTTTGGCCCCGACTGGTCAAAGCTTGCCGCCGCCTACGGCATCGACGCCTACAAGGCAAAGAACGCCAAGGAATTTGCCGACGTTTTCGCAAAGGCCTTCAAGTCCAAAAAGCCCTGCGTCATCGACGCAAAGGTTGACATTGACGAGCTGGTTCTTCCGATGGTTCCGGGCGGAAAGGCGATATACGACCAAATAATGCAAATCAACGAAGCGGCGTTTAGATAATGGCAAGAAAGAGAGTGGGAGTCCTTGTCAATACGATTTACTCTGAATACGCGGTTTCTTTCATCCGCGGGGTGGACCGTTATTGCGCCGACCACGACTGCGGCTACTGCTTGTTTCCGCTAGAGCATGGAAGAAATTCCGGCATGTACGACTATCACTGCGAGACGCTCATGTCCTTCATCAACAAGGGCAACTTGGACGGCCTTGTTTTCGCGACCGCGACTCTTGCCAACAACTACAAGTCAGACCTTCCTCGTTTGGTCGAAGCGATAAAGATGCTTCCGCCGATTCCGAAAGTTTCAGTTGGCTTGGAGATTGAAGGAATTCCCGCCATTAAGATTGATTCCGCCCAGCCGATGAAGGACATTGTGTTCCACTTGGTGGACGAGCACAAGTGCAAGAATTTTGTCTTGATCAGGTGCGACGCGAACAACTACGAAAGCTTGGAGCGCGAAAAGCGCGTCGTGGAAGCCTTGGCCGAGCGTGGCCTTAGCATAAAGCCCAAGTGGATTTTAAACGGAAATTTCATTTTTGACAACGCGTATTCTTCGATGGCGAATTTTCTAAAGAGCAATCCCGGAGCGGAATTTGACGCTGTTGTTTGCCTGAACGATTCCATGGCGATGGGCGCGATGAGCTGCCTTATTGACCGGGGAATAAGCGTTCCAGAGCAAGTCAAAGTCACCGGCTTTGACAATGTCTTTGAGTCAACGTCCGGCGAGCTAAGGATCACGACCATCGACCAGCGCATAGAGGACTTTGCCCATTCCGCGATGGAAAGCGTTTGCGACCTTATGGACGGCGTGAAGGTTCCTCAGCTAAAGGAGATTCCGGCAAAGATGCTTGTCCGCCACTCTTGCGGCTGCGACAATGTTCCGCCTGAAGACGACATGGATTCCATCACCAACCTAAGGATGCGCTACAACATTTTCAGGCAGGGCGGAAACCAGCTTTACATGCTGCATTATTTCTTGATGGAAACCCAGACTCCCGTTCCGCTTGACAATTTGTACGCCCGCTTGCATTACAGCCTTTGCCTCTTTGACATTCACGGAATGGTCTTGGTCCTTTACAATCATTCTGTTTACTATGAAAAAGGCGGCGCGGAATTCAAGCGGCCGCAAGAGGCGCGTGTCGCGATGGCCTTCTTTAACGAGAAGACCTTTGAGCGCCCCGACATTGACTTTAATCCCAATGTCATGATGCTCCCTTCTGAAATTAGGGAAAAAATGACGGGCGGCTATGTCATTTATCCGATTTACGCCGAATGTTTCCAATACGGCTACATATTCATCAAGATGGGGCGCTACGAGAGGGTTTTCTACCAGTTGGTCTTTGAATTGATTGCCAAGGAAATCATCACTTCAATAAAAATCACCGGCGAGCAGGCCGAAAAAAATTCGCTTAAAAACCAAAACGTCACGCTGGAGCAGTATTCCGAAAAAATGCACCGCCTTTCGTTCACCGACGAGATGACGGGGCTTTTGAACAGGCGCGGCTTTTACGAATACGCCAAGCGGCAAATTTCCGCGGCCCTTGAGAGCGGGCGCAACGGGCTTGTCATATACTGCGACATGGACGGCCTTAAGAAAATCAACGACACTTACGGGCACGACGTGGGCGACCGCGCGATAAAGTACGAGGCGCAGGTTTTGCGCAGCGTGTTCCGTTCAACCGACATTTCGGGCCGTCTTGGCGGCGACGAGTTTGCCGTTTTGGCTTGCGACATGAAGCTCAAGGATTTTCCCCGCGTCAAGCGCGCGATGATGGCGGAATGTGAAAAAATAAATTCCGGGAGCCTTGAGCCGTTCACGCTTTCGATAAGCGTCGGCTGCTCCGAATTTAGCGCCGCCAAGGACGACATTGAGGAATTGCTTAATTCCGCCGACAGCTCGCAATACGAAGACAAGAGGGCCAAGAAAGAGGCCGAAAAGAAAAAGAAACTGCCTTGGTGGAAAAGGTAGGGGAGCCTGCGATGAAGTTTCTTGTGCTTTTGTTTTCCGATGATAATGAGTTTCAAGAACGCAAGCTTTTTCCCGGCGCGGACGGTTTGAAGAGCGCCCACGAGCGGGCCAAGGAATGGGCGGCCGCGTTGGAGCTGGAAGGCGCGCAAAAGGAAACGCTTGAGCTGCAAGGAAGCGATTGGACCAGCGGCCGCTTGATGGAAGGCATTGCCTCAAGCGCCAAGGACACGGGCGCCGATTTTGTGGTCTTCGCCCATTCTTCCGCCGCCTTCTTGGACTTGCCGCTTTCAAAAAAACTGATTCAAGACCATGTTGAATTCAAGGCCGAATACACTTTCGCGGACGGTTATCCGGCGGGCTTCGCGCCAGAAATAATAGACTCCGGCGCGGCGGCGATTATGGCCGAACTTTGCAAGGGCGCCAGCTTGGAAGCCGCGCAAAAGCCTGTTTCAAAGGACAGCGTTTTTGACATAATAAAAGGCGACGTGAATTCTTTTGAGATAGAGACAGAAATCGCGGGCGAGGACTACAGGCTTTTGCGCATGGACTTTTTGTGCTCGTCCAACATCAACGCGCTCGCCGCCGGATCCTTGGCAAAAAAGTTGGCGGCTGACGGAAAGCAAAGCCTTTTGGAATTAGACAAGGAAAAGATAGGCGATGAAAACGTTCTTGCCATTTGCGAAGCCGCCAAGGGCGAAGTTTCAGTCTTAAAGACTGTTCCGGCCTTTTACAACGTTCAAATCGAAGGCCGCCTTTATGCAAAAAATTCCTTTTCGCCCTACAAGGCCCGCGAAGAAAGAATGAGCTTTGAAGCGTTCGCCGCGCTTGTGAAAAAAATAAAAGACTTTTCTGGCGACGCTATGGTTTCCCTTTCGCTTTTTGGCGAGGCGGCCTTGCATCCTGACTTTGACAAGTTTGCGCTTGCGGCCCTTGACAAAGGCCTTGGCGTTTTTGCGGAAATTGACGGCGGCCTTTTGCCGCAGTTCATTCGCGGCGGCGTTTTTAAAAGCCTTGTTGAAAGCGTTCCCCAAGAAAAGCGCGACAGGCTTTGTTTTGCCGTTTGCCTTGACGCCGCTTCTCAAAAAATCTTTGAGGAATTCCACCAAGGCTCCTTGGAGGAAGCCGCGTCCGCCGTCCGGGACTTGTCGGCCGCCTTCCCGCAAACGTATCCGCAGTTTGTCCGCGTCCAAAAAAACGAGGAGGAGCTTGAGGCCTTCTTCCGTTTTTGGTCGGACAAAAATTCACCGTCAGGCGGAAAGATAATCGTTCAAAAATACGACCATTTTTGCGGCCTTTTGCCGCAGGAAAAGACGGCGGACTTGTCTCCGATAGAACGCGGGCCGTGCTGGCATTTGCGCCGCGACATGGACATTTTGCTTGACGGCTCAGTTCCGCTTTGCAGGGATTTGTTTTTGGACAAGCCTCTTGGGAATGTTTTTAACGACGGCCTGGCCGACGTTTGGGGCAAAAAAGATTCGTTTTTGGCGGAACAAATCAAGAACGAGTATGGAAGCTCTTGCGGAAATTGCGATGAGTGGTATGTCTTCAATTTTTAACGACGACCAATTGAATTGCGCCATTCTCGGCGGCCTCAAGTCGGACGCAAAGCCGCTTTTGAATGTTTCCGCCATTTTGTTGAACAGCGGAAACAGCCACTTGCGCCTGCAAAAGTTGGAGAACTTGAGCAAGTGCGGCTTTGAAAAAATTGTTTCGATAGAAAGCGACCACAACAATTACAACATAGAAGACTTCGCGCAAAAAATGCCGCACGTAAAATTCATCATTCCGCTTGAAAAGGCCGCGGACGGAGACTTGATAAATTTGGCGGTCTCCGAAATTTCTTCGGAACGTTTTTTGATTTTGCGCGACTCGCTGAACATAACGCCCAACCTTTTGTCGCCGGCGCTTGCCGAACGCTTGTCGGCGCAAAAAGTTTTTTGCCTTGTTCCAAGAATTTTTTCTAGGAACGGACAGACTTTTCCGGTTCGCTTTGAGCCAAGCGCCAAAAACGCGATTTTAAAGATCGACTCTTCCTCGCAAATTTTCGACGGTGCTCCGACGCTTTTTCCGTTCAATTTTTTTGGCCTTTACGACACAAAAAAATTCAAGGAGCTTGGCGGCTACGACGGCGAGATAAAAAATTCCTATTGGCAAAACTTGGACTTGTCTTTTCGCGCATGGCTCTGGGGTGAAAAAATCGCGCTTTCCACAAGCTTCGCGCTTTCTTGCGAGGACGGAATGACCGCGATGGACTCCACGCCGGACTTGTCGCAGTTGAGGTTTTTCTTAAAGAACATGGCTCCCGTTTATAAAAACGAGCGCGCCGAAATTCCTGTCGGCCGTTTTTGGGGCTACAAGGCGCGTTCTTGCTGCGGCCTTTTTGAGGCGTTCAGCCAGTTCGCGGCCGCCCGCCTTTGGGTGCGCCAAAACCGCTGCCGCTTTAAGATGGACGCGTTCAAGTTGATTTCTGAATGGGGCAGGGAATAGCTTATGCGGCGCAAGCTTTTTTCAAATGTTGCGGTCGTTGTCCAATGCCGCCTTTCTTCAACGCGGCTTCCTCAAAAGGCCATAAAGGATTTGGCTGGCTCGGAATGTCTTTGCTGGACCTTAAACGCGATGAAAAAAGTCAAGGCCGCGCGCTATTTTCTGGCTTGCGACTATGATTCCAAAAGCCGGCTTGAGCCTGTAGCCCAAAAATGCGGCTGGGAAATTTTTGCCGGCGACCGCGACGACGTTTTGTCCCGTTTTTGTTCCTTGATAGAAAATGAATTTCCTGAATGTGATTTGATTGTCCGCGCGACCGGCGACAACCCCTTTTTGTTTTGGGAGGCGGCGGAACTTTCCATAAAAGTTTTTCAAGAAAAATATCAGGACGCGGATTATTTCACGTTCTCGGGCCTTCCGCACGGAAGCGGCGTGGAGCTTTTTAAGGCTTCGTCGATTCTAAAGGCGCGCGGCTTGACCGATTCCGCCTACGACAAGGAACACGTGGGCCCCGCGCTTTACAGGCACGCCGACCGCTTTAATTGCGTCTTTGAAAAGGCGCCCGACGAATTTTACGCCCCCAGCCTAAGGACCACGATAGACACCTTCGCCGACTACAAGCGCGCGGAGCGGCTTTGCCGTTTTTTTGCGCAAAGAAAAATCCTCCCGCCCTTTGCCGCTAAAGACGTCGTTTTGGCGTTAAAAAATCCGTCCTTGCAAAAAACTCTTTTGTTCGTTCCGAGCGTAGAGGCGGGGCGGGGAACCGGCCACTTGCGCCGCGCGCTTTCGCTTGCCGCGCGATTGGGCGCCTTTGTTTACGTTCCGGCGGCCGCCAGCCTAAAGGAAGCCGATTCCCTTTTGCGCGAGGCTTTGCAAAATGGCTTGGACGGCTCGCAAGTCGTGACGGAACTAATGGGCGGCTGGGATTTGATTGTCCTTGACTTGTTTAAAAGCCGAGCGGGCGAGGTTGAAAAATTTTCGGCGCTCGGGCCAGTTTGTTCCATCGACGACGGCGGCCTTTGCGAGTCGGCCGACTATTTGCTGGACGTGATTCCCTCAATGCCAAGAAAGAGGCTTCCAAGCCTAAAAGCGAATTTCCAAAGCCCCGCGCTGATAGACTTGCCAAAAACGCGCCGCGCGACTTTTCCAAGCGCGATAAAGACCGCGCTTGTTTGCGTAAGCGGAGAGACGCGGACGGGCCTTTCCGCGCGCGCGGTTCAAGCGCTGGAATCTCTTGGAGTCCAAACGACGGAAGTTTCCTCCAAAAATCCAGTCCGCGATTTGCGCGAGCGTTTGGCTTCCTACGATTTGATTGTGACTCATTACGGCTTCACCGCCTTTGAGGCTGTTGCCGCCAACTGCGCGGCGCTCTTGCTTGCCACAAGCCCGTTGCATGAAAAGCTTTCAAAACGATACGGCTTTGCTTGCCTAAAAAAATTTTCTTTGACGCAAAAAAAAGTCCGCGCGCTCTTGGATTTTCCGCAGCGGATGGAAAACAAAAAATTTAAGGAAATCCTGCGTTTGGAAAAAAGCGTTCCGGCCGTGGATGGCGCCGCTGCGTCTGACCGCGATTTTTTCTCCGCTGAAAATTCCTTGGCCTCTTTTCTTTTGAGCCTTTCCTCCGCTAAAAAATTTTCCTGCCCGATATGCGGCGCGGCGGCTCTTGGCGCTGGAAGGCGCGGCGGGGACAAAGTTGCGGCCAGGACTCGCGCCCACACGTTCCGCCGCTGCCAAAAATGCGGAATGCTTTACCTTTCGTTTTCCTCAGACAGCGACGTTCAATACGAGGCCGATTATTTTGGAAGCGAATACAAGGCGCAATACGGCCGGACTTATTTGGACGACTTTGATTCGATAAAAGCGCAAGGGCTTAGGCGGGCCAAGAATATTTTGTCCGCTCCCGCGATCAAGCGCCTCGCTCGGCCGCGCCTTTTGGACATCGGCTGCGCCTACGGGCCTTTTTTGGCCGCGGCGAAGGACCTGGGCTTTGAGCCGTATGGAAGCGACATTTCTCAAAGCGCCTTGGATTACGTAAAGAACAAGCTAGGCTTTAAGAGCGTCCTTTCTTCTTTCGCGGAATTTGACTGCAAAAAAACTTTTGGCTTTGAGCGCTTTGACGCGGTGACCATGTGGTATGTCATCGAACATTGCCGCGACCTGGATTCGCTTTTGCGCAGGGTCAACGCGCTTCTAAACGTAGGCGGCGTCTTTTCTTTTTCTACGCCAAACGCGCGCGGCCTTAGCGGCGTCTTTGACGGGCAGGGCTTTTTTGAAAAAAGTCCGCGCGACCATTACACGCTTTGGGAATTTGGCAGGGCTAAAAAAATCTTGCGCCGCTACGGCTTTAATGCTTACAAAAGAATTCCGACCGGCCTGCATCCAGAAAGGCTCAAGCCGTTCAAGAATCTTTCGAAAAAGTCTTTCATAATTCGCTTCCTTTCGTTATTCTGTAGGTTGTTCGCCTTGGGCGACACGTTTGAAATATATTGCGTCAAGGTCGGAGAAGCTCTATGAAAGATTCTATTTTGATTTTAGGCGCCGGCGTAATGCAGCGTCCGGCTCTTTTGGCCGCGAAAAAACTAGGGCTTGAAAGCTACGCGATTGACGCGAATCCAAACGCCCCCTGCGTTTCGGACGCGGACCACTTTGCGATGATAGACCTTAAGGACCGCGACGAGATTGCGGAATGCGCCAAGGGCCTTTATGAGCGCATGAACCTCAAGGCCGTGTTTACCGCCGGAACTGATTTTAGCGCCAACGCCGCGTACGCCGCCTGCCAGCTTGGCTTTGCCAGCCACAGCTACGAGGCTTGCGTCAACGCCACGGACAAGGCCTTGATGCGCCAATGCTTTAGGAACGCCCGCGTTCCCAGCCCGCATTTCATCCTGCTTGAAAAAAAATATGTCGCCAACACGCTTTCGGCAAGCCTCGTTTCAAGCCTCAAATTTCCTTACGTGGTCAAGCCCGTAGACAACATGGGCGCGCGCGGCTGCCGCATGGTAAGAAACCGCGACGAGCTTTTTGTGGCGGTGGACGAGGCCCTAAAATATTCAAGAAGCGGCCGAGCCCTTTTGGAAGAATACATGGACGGCCAAGAATTTTCGATAGACGCCTTGATTTATGACGGAACTTTCACAATCACGGGGTTCGCCGACCGCCACATTTCCTTCGCTCCGTATTTTGTGGAGCTGGGACACACGATGCCCACGACAATTTCTTGCGAAAAATACCTCGCCCTCGCAAAGACGTTCGCGCAAGGAGTGAAGGCGCTTGGCCTTTCAAGGGGCGCGGCCAAGGCCGACATTAAGTGGACAAAGGACGGCCCGATGATTGGCGAAATCGCGGCTCGCCTTTCCGGCGGCTACATGTCGGGCTGGACCTTCCCGTACTCCAGCGACTTGAACCTTACCGAGCAGGCGATAGAAATTGCGCTTGGCCGCCGTCCTGAAGCTTTGGAAAACTTTAGGTTTCCGCTGGACATAGATGGCGCGCCCTTTAAAATGTTCGCCTACAATTGCGCCAGGTCGGCCGCGGAGCGCGCTTGGATTTCAATCCCTGGAATCGTAAAGGAAGTCTTGAATTTGGGCGAGGCCGCGAAAATTCAAGGCGCGCGCGACATCTTCCCTAGGGCCGCGCCCGGCGACCGGGTTGTGTTCCCCAAAAACAATGTCGAAAAATGCGGAAACGTGATCGCAGTCGCCGCCACCCGACAAGACGCGGTAAGGGCCGCCGAGACCGCCGTCAAGCAAATAGTGGTCGCTCTTGAAAAAGGCAATCCGGAGACCGACGATTTTCTTAGGATGAAGCGCGCGAAGGAGGACGGCGGTTTTCCGCCCCAAGCCTTTGAGCTTCCAAAAGACGTTGACCGCGCCTTTAACTTTGAGCTTGACTGCGAGTCCGAAAAAAAGATCGGCGAGTTTGACTTGATATCAAACAACATTCCCGATTCGCTCGCAAACTGCATGGACATAAAGGATTGGAACAACTTGACGCTTATGGAAACAATAGAAAAATTTGACAAAATGAATTTGAACCACGGCGAATTGAACTATAAAAAATTTTGGCTCGCGTTGATTCGCGGCGGACTTCAGGGGGCCTTGTATGTTTCTAAATAAAAAGAAAGCTGATGTTTTTGTTCGCGTTTTCGCTCTAGTCCTGCCGCTTTTTTTTAGGCCGGCTTTTGGACAAAGCCTTTCGCTTTTGGAGCAAAGCGCCAAAAAAGGCCAAAGCCTTTACTGGGACACTTTGACGCAAAGCGGCGTTTTGGAAAAAAACGGAAAGCAAGTTTCCTTCCGCGCGTCGTCAAACGTCATTCTTTTGGACAATGAAAAATTCGCCTTTACCGACGCTCCGCAAGTGACGGACGGCCAAATTTCCGTAAGCCCCAAATTCATGCAGGACGCGGAGGAATGGTTCAACGCCCAGGCTTCTTCCGGCGAAAACTTTAAGGTGGGCGCGATACTCATCGATCCCGGCCACGGCGGAAAAGACCCCGGCGCCCTTATGACCCACAAAATCAACGGCAAAAACGTCACCGTAAAGGAAAAGGACGTGAACCTTTCCGTGGCCAAAATGCTTGCAGCGCGCCTCAAGGCCGCCTATCCGCAAAAGCAAATCATAATGACGCGCGACAAGGACGTTTTCATAAGCCTTCAGCAGCGCACCGAAATCGCCAACGCCGTAAAGCTCAAGGACCACGAGGCCGTCCTTTACATTTCGATTCACGTCAATTCCTCGCTTGACAAAAAAGCGCGCGGCTACGAGGTTTGGTACCTTTCGCCAGGCTACCGCCGCACGGTCTTGGAAAAAGGCAAGGCCGACGACCCCAAGCTTTTTCCAATCCTAAATTCGATGATGGAAGAGGAGTACACCACCGAAAGCATTTTGATCGCCAAGTTCATAATGGACGGCCTTGCCGCGCAAATCGGAAACCTAAGCTCGCCGCGCGGCATCAAGGCGGAAGAATGGTTTGTGGTCCGCAATTCCAACATGCCAAGCGTTTTGGTGGAAGTGGGCTTTGTGTCCAACTACGAGGAGGCCAAGCTTTTGCACGACGAAAGCTACTTGCAAAAGACCGCCTTTGGAATATATAATGGAATCGCCGCTTTTGTGACGCACTTCGAGCGATCGCGCGGCTTTACGGGAACAAAATGAATTTTAAGGATTTGATTCAAAAGACAGACAAAATGCAAAGAATTTTTGTCGCGGCAATCGCGGCGGCCTTTGTGTTTTCGCTCATCGTTTACGCGGCAAAGACAAGCGGAAGGC
>ONET01000015.1 GCA_900316905.1 uncultured Treponema sp. | reverse complement strand
CCTTTTGGCTTAGCGCGGTGAGCTCCGTTCCGTCAAAAAATATTTTTCCCGACACGCGCGCGTTGGCCGGAAGCAAGCCCGGAATGGCGGTCGTGCTGACAGACTTTCCGCTTCCCGACTCGCCGACGATTCCAAGGATTTCACCGCGCTTGACATAATAGCTTATTCCGCGAACTGCGCGGGTCAAGCCCGCCTTTTGGTCAAGGCTTTCAAAGGCAACGCGCAAGTCTTGGACCACAAGCAGAGCGTCGGCTGGCGCGACGATTTTTGGGCTTGCGTCCGATTCTTGTTCGGCGGCGTTCTCGGCCTTGCAAAAAGTTTCCGCACCGGCGTCTTGGGCTTGCATACGATTTTGGCCAGCGCGCTTCTTTCTCTTCCACGTGGGGAAGACGGCGTGGTAGGGGTCGTAGTAGTCGCGGAGCGCGTCGGCCAAAAAGTTAAAGGCCAGCGTAACGGCAAGCAAAAGCCAAACCGGGTTCAAAAGCCAGGGGTAGCGGCTAAGGTTTGAGAGCGTCGAAATCTCGCGGTTTATCATGCTTCCCCAGCTTACGGCGGGGTCGGCGATTCCCAAGCCCAAATACGAAAGCGTCGTCTCGCTCATTATAAAGGCGGGAACGCTTAGAGCCGCGCTCACAATCAAAAGGCTTGACAATTGCGGAATGATGTGCCTAAAAATTATCGCAAGGTCGGGAACGCTTTCTAGCGCGGCGTTTTGGACAAAGTCTTCGCGCTTAATCGCGTGCGCCATGCCGCGAATCGTTCGCGCGCTGCCGGGCCAGCCCACAAGCGAAAGTATCATCGTTATTATCATGTAGCTTGTTCCGCTGTCCAGCTTGGAATTGAGCAAGGAGCGCAAAAACAAAATCAAGTATAGCGACGGAACCAGCATGAAAAATTCGGCGAAGCGCATGATGGCCCAGTCGGTCTTTGAGCCGTAGTAGCCGGCGGCGCCTCCAAAGATTATAGCAAGCAAAAGGCTCACCGCTGTGGCCACAAAGCCGATTGTAAGGGAGATGCGGCTTCCGTAAACCATTCGGCTGAACATGTCGCGGCCCAAGTTGTCGGCGCCCAAAAGATAGACGGGGTACGCGCCGCTTGTTCCGAACAAATGGCGGTCGCATGGAATCAGGCCGAACAATTTATAAGGAAAGCCCTTGGCAAAAAAACGGACCTTGTGTTCCGCCCCTTTAACAAAAGCGTACTTCCAGTTAATCATGCTGATGGTCTTGGCCTCTTTTGCGACAAGGCCGTTTTTTGTGACGCGCAAATTTGCCGGGTGGAACGTGTTCTCCTCAAAAGTCCGCGTGGCCGGATATGGCGCCACAAAGTCCGCGAAAATCATCGCAAGATACAAAAGCGCCAAAAGAATCACCGAAGCGAGCGCGAGCGGCCTTGTCTTAATGTAAGCAAAAAACTTTTTCATCGATTTATTGCCTCGCGCCTCTCAACCTTCCGCCCCGTAGCGAATGCGCGGATCCACCAGCGCCAAGCAAATGTCGCTGGCCAACATTCCAATCAAGACAAGCGCGGAGATGAACATTTCGTCCGCCAAAACCAAATTGATGTCCTGCTGCAAAACCGCGTCGTACATCAGCCGTCCTATGCCCGGATAGGCGAAGATGATTTCCAAAACCAGCGAGCCGCTAAAAAGGCCCGCGAGCAAGTTGGCGCTTCCGGTGATGTAAGGGTTCAGCGTGTTCCTAAAGGCGTGGTTAAAGTAAACGCGCTTTTCGCTGATTCCGCGCGCCCTCAAGGCAAAGATGTAAGGAAGGCCCATTTGGTCAAGCATAGTCGCGCGGATCATGCGCATCGTTCCGCCAGCGCCTCCCAAAAAGGCCGCGAGCAGCGGAAGGAAAACATGGCGGCCGTAGCTAAAGACAAACTTTGCCGGAGAGGCGTCAAAAGGAAAGTCGGGATAGGCCGTTACCGGAAAAAGGCGCGTGACGCTCGCGAAAAGCTGAAGCAAAATCAAAAGCAACATTCCCGGAAAGGCGTTGAAAAAAAGCGCGAAAAAAGTCACGCCAACGTCAAGGCGGCTTCCGGCCTTGCTGGAAAAATAAACGCCAAGCGCAAAGCTCGCGGTCGTTATAAGGACAAGCGAAATTAAATTTAGCAAAAGCGAATTCCACAAGCGCGAGCGAATCAAAAAGCCGACCGGGGCGCGGGAAATAAGGCTTACTCCCAAATCGTGGTTCACGAAAACGCGCTTTAGCCACTTGGCGTACTGGACATAAAAGGGCTTGTCGATTCCAAGCTCGGCGCGCAAGGCGGCCATTTGCTCTTCTTGAAACTTGCTGTCGCTCGCGGAATTTTTGGCGCCAGCCTTTCCCCCGCCCTCGCCCGCGGCTCCGGCCATTATTTGCTGGGTCATCATTTGGTCAACGATGTCGCCGGGAGCCAGTTCCATCAAGCCGAACATCGCGAGGCCCAGCAAAAAAAGCAGCGCCAGCATCGTGACAAAGCGGCGGGCTATAAAAGAAACGAGCGGGCTCATTTTACTTCCTGCCGTTGAATTTTATCGCGAGCATCGTAAGGTCGTCAAACTGCGGCGCCTCGCCCACAAACTTGTCAACCTCGCCGCGAACAACGCCAAGCAAATCCTTTGGCTCGGCGGCGGGATTCACGTTGAGCGCCTTGACAGTCCGTTCAAATTCAAATAGCTCGTTCGCGGCGTTGGTCGCCTCGGGAACGCCGTCGGTGTAGACAAAAAGCGTGGCGCCTTTTTCAAGCGCGATTTCATAGTCGGTGTATGTCGAGCCTTCGATTCCGGCCAAAACAAGGCCGTGCTTGTCCTTGACAAGCTCAAAGTCCTTTCCGGGCTGGCGGACAGCAGGGAACTCGTGGCCGGCGTTGGCGGCAGTCACAAGTCCTGTGTTCAAATCCAAAATTCCCATCCAAGCGGTCACAAAAAGGCCGGCGTCGTTTCCTTCGCAAAGCTGGTCGTTGGCCTCATGCAAAACTTGCGCAGGCGAAAGCGCTTTTTCAGAAAGCGCCCTGTTCTTGATGATTGTCTTTGCGATGACCATAAAGAGCGCGGCCGGAACTCCCTTTCCCGAAACGTCGGCGATGACAAGCGCCAAGTGATCGTCGTCGATGAAGAAAAAGTCGTAGAAGTCTCCGCCAACTTCCTTGGCCGGATTCATCGAAGCGTAAAGCACAAAATCTTCCCGCTGCGGAAATTCGTGCGGAAGCATGTCGCTTTGGATTTGCGTCGCCACATTGAGGTCGGCGGAAATTCGCTCGCGCTCGCTTGTCTCGTGGATCAACTTTTGCATGTATTCCTTTGTCTCGCTTGCCATCGTGACAAGCGCGGAAGAAAGGCTTTGGATTTCGTCTTGCGTCTTTATGTTGGGGTCCTTGAAGTTAAGGCTTTCAACGTCCTCTCCGCTGGCCTTTGAGACAAAGTCAACGGCGGAATTTTGAAGGCTCTTTAACGGATGGATTACGCGGCGGTTAAGCCAAAGAATCAAAATCAAAACAAAGGCGGCGGCAAAGACAAGGCCGGCCACAAGAATGCTCAAAGGATACACGCGCATCGTCGCGTCGATGTCGAACATGTTGATGTCGACGCTCATAACGCCAAGAGCCTTTCCGGCGGAATTGCGGACAACGATTGAAGTCGTGTAAACGCTTCCCCATTCGGTCTTGTTGGGGTAATACCAATATTCTCCGGGCGCGCTGTTCTTAAAAAAGTCCAAGTACTGCTTGGCCACGTCGGCGGGAAATTCGTTTCCGGTCAGGTCGCCCAAGCGGTCTGTCATTCCTTCCTCGTAGTCCTTTTGGGTGTTGCCGGTGCAAATATATTTCATGTTGTCTATTGAACTGTCGTTAAGCGGCTCGATAAGATAAAGCCATGCGATTGCGGAATTGCTTTTCACAAAGTCAAGGCGTTCGCTAAGGGCCTTGTGAGCCGCGTTTTCCTTTCCGCTCGCAATCGCCTCTTCAATGCCGTCCCAGTCAATTTTTTGGGAGGCCAGCTTCAATATCGTCCGCTCATATTCCTTGTACTTTTGAATCATTCCCTTGTAGTAAGTTTGGTAGCCCACGATTCCAAGGCATATTGAAAGCAGGACGGTGAAAATTTCAACCGCGAGCGAAAGGCTTCTGCTCAATTTCTTTTTTGTCTTTTCCATAAGTTTCTCCAAAGCAATGATTTTTTCCGTTTTGTTCAATTATTTTTTCCTCATTGTAAAATTCAAGGCAAGATGAGCCGCGCTCACCAAGAGCAAAAGAATCGCGAAGGCGGCCGTGGAAGTGAAAAGTGATTTTGAAAGAAAAACAATTCCCATGACCGCCGGTCCGAACGACTGGCCGATGAAGTCCGTGAAATTGAAGATTCCCATCGCGTCGGGAACGCCGTATTTTTCGCACTCGTCCAGCATAGAAAACTGCGCCTGCTGGACCGAGCGGCCAAAGCCGTTCGCCAAGCCAAGGACAAAAATCGCCGCGAGAAGCCCCGCAAAGTTTCCCATGGCCGCGTAAACCACAACGCCCGCCGCGCTCAAAATTATGGCGGCGTAAGGGCTTACAGGCCCCGTCTTTTGGATGACCCACTTTGTCAATCCGCCTCCCAAGTAAATCGCGAACATCGAATAAAGCATCATCAATACGGCCACCATGACTTCGCTCAAGCCGTTCGCGTCGGAATAAAGAGGCAAGTAATAATAGACAAAGCTTCCCATCAAGGCAAAGGGAGCCTGTATGAACAAAATGAACGACCAAACCCGGCGCTGGCGCAAGAACGACAAAATGCGCGCCGCCCCGGCCCTTTCCTTTGACAATTTTTTTTCTCCAGGCTGAACTGAGCCAAGGCCCAAAGTTCTGTAAAGCGCGAAGAACAAAAGCGCGGAAACAAGCCACATCACGGACACAAGCGGGAAAATGGCCCTGCGGCCTATGCTAGAAGCCAAAGCCGCGCCGCACATCATTCCAAAATTGATGCCCGAAACCTGCGCGGCGTTGTAGGCGGCGTAGCCGGACGTCCTGTTCTTCGCGTCGGGAATTTGAGACACCATCAAATACATTGAGTTTGTCGTAAGGCCCACGCCAACGCCGTCAATCAAAAGCGCGAAGAACAAGAGCGCGTATGAAAATGGCGCCAAGAAAACAATAAGGTTGCTCACAGCCGAAAGCGTCGCGCCAAGAGCGACGATTTTTTTGCATCCGGCCTTCCTTATCATGCCCTCGCAAAAAAGCGCCATCAAGCCGATGATGAAAAGGTTGACCGAAATCGGAAGCGCCGCGAAAAAGTTTCCCGACCCTTCGCCCAAAGACTCCATCGCGCCCTTGGCCACAACCATCGGCAAGAAAGTCGTGGTCATGTTGTAGGCCGCAAAAAGCGCGAAGACCATTATGCGAATGTAATAATACGGAAAGACCTTTTCAACTTTTTCGCCGAGCGCGGCTTTTGACTGCGCGTCCATTTGCGCCTGGGACTTTGACAAAATGTAAGACAAAAGCTCGCCCATCGCAAGCCAGACAAAAATCAGCGTGACCACGATTCCAAGCAAAACGCTTTTTTTCATCGAATTTATTTGGTCGGTCAGCATGAAATTTTCTGTCATCACCGAAACAACGCCGCGCACCATTCCCAAGTCGTTCACGACAGGAACCGAAACATAAGTGTACGAAGCCGAAGTGTCGTCCTTGCTTGAGCTGACGGCGCGCGCGGTCTTGTAAATTTCCTTTATTTCTTCAGCCTCGCCGGCGGTCAACGGAAAGTAAGTTCCAATCGCCTGGTCAAGGTAGGCGCAAGCGTAGGCGCCGCGCTTTTCGTCGTATTTGAACACGTCGCAGTAAACGTTTTTGTTGATGTCCAAGCTGGGGTCAATCACGCTCTTCATGTTCTCTATCATTTGACGATAGGCCGGCGAGGCGAAGTCTTGGGCGCTGTCAATCGAGTCAAGCGTGGCGGGGCGAATCGTGTTGGCCACCGAATAGGCCATGTTTTCCATTTGCGACAAAATTTGAACGCGCATCACTTTTGAAAATTCGCCGGTAAGCTTGTATGTTATCGTTCCGGCAACGCCCATGACAATCAAGACAATGTAAACCGTTATGCGCTGGATAACATGCATCTTGCTCCTAAAAAACAAAAGCAAGGCGTAAAACACAAAAAAGGCCACGAGCGCCAAAAAGAGCGCGGCGCAAAGCAAAAGCAGTCTTTGCTTCCTGACAGCCTCAGGATTTTTCACGGGGTCTTTAAGCTCGCCAAAGGGAACGGGCGGAACTGTCACAGCCCCGGAATTTTCCAGCGCAAGGCGCTTTTCTCCGTTAGCCAAATTCAGCTCTACAACGCTGTCGGAATACAAGTCCGAAAACAAAAGATTTCCGTTGTCGGAAGGCTCTATCCAGTTGGGGAACTCGTCGGCTCCAGCCGTATAAATCGGCTCAAAAATCCCGCGGTATTTTCCAAGCCTAAAAATGCGGCCGGCCTTTTCCAGCAAATAAATTCTTCCGTCTTTGCCCAAGGTCATGTCGGCCACAAAGTCAAACGCGTTCTTGAACGGAATTCTTTGCTGGGACTTCACTTGGTCCACATAGTCGTAGCTTGCGACAACTACATTGTTGGGATTCTTGACCGCGTATTTTATAGTTCCGTCTTCAACGCCCAAAAGCATGACCTTGTGCTTGTTGACCATCTCTCTGTAGCGCCAGTCCAAATAAGTTGAATCGTAGCGGCCGGCCGCGTCGTAAACCAAAACGGCCTCGCGCGCGATTCTGTTTCCGTCCCAAGCGCCTTCCTTGACAAAAACAAAGCCGTTCTTGTCAACCATAAAGTCGTCGGCGTAATAAAAAGTGTCGCCTTCCTTTTCGCCGCTTGGCAAAACATGGCGGACGACATTGCTTTGCTTGTCAACGACCACAATGCGCGCGCGCTGCTTGTCCAAAATGTAGCGGCTTTCTCCGTAATCGCGAACGATGTAAGGGGCGTCAAGCGCCACAACGTCAGTCAAAGGAAATTCAATCGCGTCCTTGTTAAAAAAGCAAAGGCTTCCAAGGCAAACCGCCGCGGCAAAAAGAACCAGCAAGGAAAGCTTTTTTTTAGCGCTTGCCATAGTCCTTCCTCTCTATGTATTCCTTGTATTGCAGTTCGGTCGAAAAAATCGTCCGCCAGCCGTCGGCGCTCATCTTTATCGGATACAAAAGCGCGCTAAGGTTCATCACGCCCTTGTGCATTTTGCGGCACTTCCAAAAGGAGTCGGTCTCGCCAAGGTAGTCCACTTCCAGAATGTTCTTTATTCCCCAAAAATAAAAGGGCAAGGCCGGAAGCGTGATGTAGTCCTTGACCGACTCAATCTTTTCTTTTATTCCAGAAATTATTCTTTTTGTCGAAGGCTTTTCTATGTATTCCTCGCGCTTGCGGTAGTAGAGCGGCAAAAGCTCGCGGTCTTCGCCCGTCATAATCTCGCACTTGACGTCTGGATATTTTTGCTTGAAGAATTCAAAAAGCTCGCGGTACATGTCTATTATGGGCTTGGCCATTTTGCGGAAATTTTTCCTTGCGCGGACTCTAAGCTCAATCGAAAGCGGCTCCAACATCGCGTCCAAATACTTTTGGTAAGAGGCGTCCACAATTGGAAGCGTGAGCGCGCTGTTAGTGGCATGGGCCAACTCAAACAAGTAAAGGACGCTGTCGTATTCCTCGGTGGTCAAAAGGCTCTTGTGGCTTTCAAACGAAACGTCCAAGACTTCGCGCGCGTTTTGCTTGGTGAATTCGGCCTCCAATGAAATTTTGTCGCCCGCGCTTCGGCGGCGGGTGGTGAAGTCGTAAACTTTTTTTGAGCCGTCCTTTAAAGTCCAAACCATGTCCACTTCGTGCTCGCCAAAAAAGCAGGGGCCGCCGGTTATCGCGGTCGGCTCCCCGCGCGCGACGGCGGCGGCAAAGTCTTCCAGGCCGGCGGCAAAGTAAGGCATTTGTTCCTTGTAGGGCCAGCGGACGTCCTTGAACTGCGGAAGCTTTTCTTCCACCATCTTGCTGTCGTTGATTTGCACAAAGGTCTTGTAATAGATGGAAACGTCGGAGCTTCCCGCCCTGACCGCCGCCTTTGAAAGCAGCTCTTTTTTCCGCGCCCTCAGTTCCTTTATGCGGTCTTGGTTTTCCACAGTGCTCGCAGAATCCTTGTAGCCCTTGATTTCGGAATTGATTTTTTCAAGCTCGATTTTGTCCCCTTCCTGCAAAAGGGCCTCCAAGTCGGAGCCTTCAAGCGGAGCGGAAGAAACGGCCTCAAAAAATTCGCCGGCGCTAAAGGGCCAGCGGACAAAGTCATTGGAGGAATTTTTATAGACCGACTTTTCTTGCTTTACGCCAAGACTGGCCAAAAGGCTTTGCGTGGAATACACGTCATTTCCGTGAATGTAAAAATATTCCTCGTTGTGGACGTCCCCGTCAAAGCCGCCATCCATTTCAAGTTGGTCCATAAAATTCACCCCCACTTTTTTGTTATCGCAAGAATGTTTTTTCCGCCCTCAAATTTGTATTCCATCGCGTCCATCGTTTTTTTCACTATGAAAATTCCAAGGCCGCCAATTTGCCTTTCTTCGGCGCCAAGAGTCACGTCGGGATCCGGCTTTGCCAGCGGATTGTACGGAACGCCGGAATCCTCAAAAGTCACGCGGACGGAATTTGGAGACAAGCCTTGCACAGAAACGCTGGCCTCCCCTTCGCCGCCTTTGTAAGCGTAGTTCACAATGTTGGAATACAATTCGTCAACCGCGATGTTTATTTGAGCAAGTTCCTTCATCGGACAAGAAAGCTTTTCAAGCTCGCCCTCCACAAAGGCCGCCACTTGCGGAATGCTTTCGCGCGTCGCGGAAACTGTAATTTTCGCCATATCCTTTTAATTATACAGCAAGAATCCGTTATTTGCAAGTTTTTCCGCAGCGCCAAAGTTAAAGTGAATTTCGCCAGAAACGTTTTTTAGCGCCTTGTTAACTTCCATCTGCTCCAAAAGCTCTTCGCCGTCGCGCCAAGGGCTGTTTGGGTCGCCCAAGGCGGCCGCGGCCTTGTAGTCGGCCATTCCCATGTATAGCTTGGTTGCGCTTCCTTCCAAAGCGTCGTTCCACCAAAGCGCCAAAGTCTTGTAGTCGGCGGCCTTGTGTCCTTTTTCCCAATACACTTGCGGAACAATGTAGTCAAGCCAGCCGTTTTTTATCCATTCAATCGAATCGGCAAAATGCGTCGCGTATGATTCCGTTCCCCGGGTGTCGGAACCGTAGGGATTGCTTTGGCTCTTGTTCCCCCATATGCCAAAAGGAGACACGCCAAAGAGCAGGCCTTTTTTTTGGGAACGAACAAGAGCGCAAAGGGACTTTATCAGGGAATTTACGCTTTTCCTTCTATAATCTTCCAGGCTGTCGCCGCCGCCGTATTTTTTGTAGGAAAAAGAGTCGTCAACGCCGCTTTGCGGATAAAAGTAGTCGTCAAGGTGAAGGCCGGCCACGTCGTAGTTTTTTAGAATTTCCTCCGCGCCCTTCAATATCAAGGAGCGGACGCGAGGCTCGCCGGGATCCAAGTAAAAGTTTCCGTCGGAAGAAGGCAGGATGAATTTTTTTAGCGGCTTAAGGGCCGGCCGCGTTTCCATAAGCTCCGAAAGGCTTTGCCCCTTCTTTGCCTTTATGCGGTAAGGGTTTATCCAAGCGTGGAGCGCGATGTTCTTTTTGCGGGCGGCCCGGCACATATAAGCCAAGGGGTCAAAGCCGTCTTCCGGGGCCGCGCCTTCTTTGCCGGTAAGCCAGGCGCTCCAAGGAAAAATTTTTGAATCGTAAAGCGCGTCGGCGGAAGGACGGACTTGAAAGAATATCGCGTTAAAGCCAAGCCTCTCACATTCGCTTACAATAAAGTCGCAGTCAGCGGCCAAGGAAGGCGCGTCCAAAGTTTTTTTTCTAGGAAAGTCTCCGCTTATCGCGGCCACCCACACTCCCCTCATGCGGCCGCCGCCTTCCGCGCAGGGCGTTGGCTCGGACGCGCTTGCGCTTCCGCCGCCGGAAACGCAAGAAGAAGCGAGGACAAAAAGAGCCAGGGCGCAAAAAATAAAAAAAAGCCTCGCCTTCATTCTTCCGCCTTAACGCAACGCTCCGCCACATAATGGAGAACTATCGCGCCGCGAGCGTTCAACACCTTTGTGTCGGCCAAGGTCCAGCGGCTTTCAAGCGGCTCGCTTAAAAAGCGGATTCCTTGGCCAAGCGTCACCGGCTCCACGGTCAAAAAAATTTCGTCGACAAGGCCGGCGCGCAAAAAATGCAAGTTGGTGGAGGGGCCGCCCAAAAGCGCGGCTTTTTTTATTCCCCGCGCCTCAAGAGCGGCGCATATTTCCTGCGGCTCGCCTGAAAGGCAAACGCGCTCGCAAAAAGACGCCCGCGTCAAGCGCGAGCATGACCCATCGCGCTCAAAGCCGCGCCCGTCTTGGGCGTTCGCTCCGTCCGCGCCGGCCGGTTTTTGGGCTTGCGAAAAATTTTTGTCGTGGGTCAGGACAAAGTTTGGAACGCCGTTCACCTTAAAAGAGGCCGCGGTGTTCTTTCCCATAATCACGGCGTCGCAAGCCTTCGCGCCGGACAAAAAAAAGTCACGGTCTTCGCTTGAGCCGTAGCGCTCGATTCCAGTCTTTTCGTCAAGCGCCGCGATTCCGTCAATCGAAACGGCCATGTAAAGGATTACTTTCACAGCTTGATCCGTTCAAAAAAAGCGTCGCGAAGGCTCTTGTCTTGGCTCAACAAGCCGCGATGCGAAAGGGTCGAAGTTACGACGCCGGGCCGGTTGACGCCGCGCATGGACATGCACATGTGTTCCGCCTGAACATAGACAATGACGCCCTTGGCGTCCAAGTTTTCCATAAGCGCGTCGGCGATTTGCTCCGTCAAGTTTTCCTGGATTTGCGCGCGGCGGGCATAAAGGTTGACCAAGCGGACAAGCTTTGAAAGGCCCACGACTTTTCCGTTGGGAACGTAGCCGACCGCGACTTTTCCGTAAAAGGGCAGCAAGTGGTGCTCGCACATCGAAAAAAAGGCTATGTCTTTTTCTATGACAAGGTCGCTGGCCGAGGAGTCAAAGCGCTTTAAAAGGATTTCCTTTGGGTCGCCGTCGTAGCCGCCGAATATTTCCTGGCAGGCGCGGGCCACGCGGTCGGGCGTTTCCTTAAGCCCTTCGCGCTCGGGGTCTTCGCCGATTCCTTCCAAAAAAAGGCGGATCGCGTCTTGAATCTTTTTTGAATCTACCATATTAGTTCCATATTACATAAAATCGCGCAAAAAGGAAAGCGGCTTTCCGACTTTAAAGCAAAGTTTTTTTATGTCCTCGCCGGGCTGGATTCGGTCGGGAACCATTATCGGAAGAAGGCCCGCGGCCGCCGCGCTCCTTATTCCGTTGGGGCTGTCCTCCACCGCGGCGCACTCGCTTGGCTCAAGGCCCAAAAGCGCGGCGGCCTTTTGGTAAATGTCGGGCGCGGGCTTGGAGCGTTCAATCTGGTCTCCAAAAACGCAAGCCTCAAAATAATCGTAAACGCCGACAGCCGTTAATTGGCGGACGGCGGTTTCCCGGTCGGTGCTGGTGGCGAGCGCGAGCCGATAGCCCTTGCCTTTTAGCCAGTCCAGGGTTTCCCGCGCCGTAGGCATCAATGGAATGCCTTTTGTAAATTCCCATTCCTTAAAGCGGACGGAAAAGTCGCCAAAAAATTTTGGGCAGTCAAAGCCCGCTCCGTAGCGCGCCTTTAGCTGCGCGGCCATAAGCTCCACGTTGCAGCCCCGGTTTTCGGCAATTGCCGCCTCAATGTCGGGCAAGCGCATGTCTTTTGCCAGTTCCTTCCAAATTATGTCGCAAACGGATTCCGAATCCAGCAAAACGCCGTCCATGTCAAAGACGACGGCCTTAATGTTTTTTGTCATACGAGCATTTTATTGAATTGCGGAAAAAATGCAAGCCAAAAGCGGCCGCCCGCCCCAAAAATGCCCGCCGCCCGGACGCCGCCAACGATTTTTCCTAGGTATTGCGCAAAGTCCGCAAAAACGCTATATTATATGGCAAAGAATTCTTTTTAGGAGATGCAATATGGCAGACGTTAGAGTTGCTATCAATGGTTTCGGCCGCATTGGCCGTTTGGCTTTCCGCCAGATGTTTGACGCGAAAGGTTATGAAGTAGTCGCTATCAACGACCTCACAAGCCCCAAGATGCTCGCCCACCTTTTGAAGTATGACACAGCGCAGGGCGGTTTCTGCGGAAAGATTGGCGAAGGCAAGCACACTGTTTCAGCCACAGACGATTCAATCATCGTCGACGGAAAGGAAATCAAGATTTACGCCGAGAAAGACGCGGCCAACTGCCCCTGGGCGGCCAACAAGGTTGACGTTGTTCTTGAGTGCACAGGTTTCTACACATCTAAGGAAAAGTCAGAAGCCCACATCAAGGCCGGCGCCCGCAAGGTTGTAATTTCAGCTCCTGCCGGAAACGACCTTCCCACAATCGTATTCAACGTAAACCACAAGACTTTGACAAAGAACGACAACATCATCTCTGCCGCGTCTTGCACAACAAACTGCTTGGCCCCGATGGCCAAGGCTCTTAACGACAAGTACCCGATCCAGTCTGGAATCATGTCTACAATCCACGCCTACACTGGCGACCAGATGATTTTGGACGGACCGCAGCGCAAGGGCGACCTCCGCCGCTCACGCGCCGGCGCCCAGAACATCGTTCCCAACTCAACAGGAGCCGCCAAGGCCATCGGTCTTGTAATCCCCGAGTTGAACGGAAAATTGATTGGTTCTGCCCAGCGCGTTCCGACACCCACAGGCTCAACAACTTTGTTGTTCGCCGTAGTTAAGGGCAAGGACGTTACAAAGGAATCTATCAACGCCGCCATGAAGGCCGCCGCCACTGAGTCATTCGGCTACAACGAGGACGAAATCGTTTCTAGCGACATCATCGGCATGCGCTACGGCTCATTGTTCGACGCCACTCAGACAATGGTTTCCAAGATCGACGACGACACATACCAGGTTGAAGTTGTTTCTTGGTATGATAACGAGAACTCTTACACATCACAGATGGTAAGAACAATTAAGTACTTCTCTGAGAACTGCTAACTTGTTTTTGACATCTGAGTAAGACAAAGGGCCTCTGGTTAATTCCAGGGGCTTTTTTTTGAAGTACTTAATTGTTCTTTCGATTAGTCCGGTAAAAACGCTCCGCACTGCTCGCGTTTTCTCGGACGGGTCCTCACAATTAAATACTTCTCTGAGAACTGCTAAGCTAGGCTAACCGCTAAAAAACTCCGCTTCGGCGGAGTTTTTTTTTGCTGTTTTCATTGTCGTTCTATTTCACTGGTCGCGTTCTTGCGCTATAATTGCCGCATGTACAAATTAGTTTTGTTTGACTTGGACGGAACGCTGACGCAGTCGGAGTTTGGAATTCTTGCGTCGGCGAAATACGCGCTTTCAAAGATGGGCATTTACGAGGCGGACGAAAAAAAGCTAAAGCGCTTTATCGGCCCTCCCCTTTACGTTTCATTTTCTGAATTTTACGGGCTGAACGGAGCGGCCGGCGAAGAGGCGGTCCGCCTTTACCGCGAAGTCTACGAAAAAGAGGAATACAAGAACGCTCCTGTTTACGAGGGAATCCCGGACGCGCTTTTGGCGCTAAAGGAAGCGGGCGCCTCGCTTATGGTTGTAACGTCAAAGCCACAGGAAATGGCCGAGCGCGTTGTGGAGCATGTTGGCCTAAAGCGCTTCTTTGACGCGATTGTAGGCCCAGGCCGCGAGATGCTTTCGCCAAGCAAGACTGTTTTGATACAAAGGGCCTTGGCGCTTTCGGGCGCGCGAAAGGAAGAGGCCGTAATGGTTGGCGACCGCAAGTTTGACATTGAAGGGGCCAAGGGCGCGGGAATCGCGTCCGTCGGAGTCCTTTACGGCTACGGCTCGCGCGAGGAGCTGGAGGCCGCCGGCGCCGATTTTTTTGCCGACAAGCCGGAGCAAATCAAAAAGTTCATCCTATAAAAAAACGCCCCGCGACTTGCGGAGCGTTTTAGGCTTTAAATAAAATCCCAACGGCAAAAGCCGCGTTCTATCTAAAGATGATGATCAAAACTTGCGAAACGACAACTACCGCGACCAAGGCGATTGGATAGGTTGAGGCGTAGGCGCCCGCGACCTTTTCCGTTCCTGCTGTGGAAATCAAAGTTCCCAAGGCAGGAGTTGAAGTCATGCCGCCGCAGATTGAGCCAAGGTTGTTGAGCAAGTTCAACTTAAGGACGAACTTGGCAAAGAAGAAGCCCGCGATCATCGGAACAAGCGTCATGATGATTCCGTAGATGAAGTATACCCATTCAAAGTATTTGACGAAGCTGGCTCCGCCCGCGACGCCCGCGCCCATCAAGAAGAACATAAGGCCAAGCTCGCGGAAAACTTTGAGCGTTGACTCGTGCGGCGTGACCGAGATGTTTCCGAACTTTTGGAAGTGGCCGAAAACCAAGGCCAAAATCAAGCAGCCGCCGGTTGTCGTAAGCGAGAAGTTTCCGACTTTAATTGAGCCGATGAAGATTCCCAAAATGGCGACGATTGAGAAAATGCCAAAGCCAAAAACGTCAATCTCCATTTCCTTGCCGTTCAACTTGCAGGGCGCTTCGGGAGCGGACTCGGAAAGCTTTGAGCGCTCGGCGTCCATGTCGGCGCCAACGAATTTGGGAACAAGCTGTACAAAAAGAACCACGCCGATTACGCCGAACAAGTAGGCGATTCCGTGTCCTACGGCGACGATCGCCTCAAGCTCTTCGCTAGTCACAGTCGCCTTCGCGGCGGAGAAAGCCGGAGTTGAAGTGAGCGAACCTGAAAGCAAGCCTACCAACATGGCGCCGACTTCTTCCTTGGAACGGCCGAAAACCTTAATGTCAAAAACCGAGCAGGCCGCGCAGGCGATTCCGCCAACTACGATAATCAAAAGGCCAAGCAAAATGTATGACTTAAAGTTTTTCTTTAGGTCGCCAAAAAAGCTGGGGCCGGCGATAAAGCCTACGCTGGTTACAAAAAGCACAAGGCCGATGTTTTCGACAATCTTAAGAGCGCCCGAAACATAGGACGTATGCAAAACCGTTTGCAGGTTTTCGCTGGTCATAGAAACGACAAGCTGGTTTCCAAGCGGAGTGTAGAAAAAGGCTCCGAACAAAAGGGCGATGATGAAAACGCCCGCCGTTCCCAAAGAAACGCCGTTGATTGTGATGCGGCCAAGCAAGTAGCCCACGGCGGCAATCGCGAACACGCTGAACGTAAGGAACACAATCGCCTTGATTGAAAGAAGTCCTCCAAAAAGAACCATAATTAAACCTCTTGAATTTTAAGGTAGCGGGGCCGCGTGGGGCGCAAAAAAATGCGCGGCGCAAGAGGCGCAACCTTTTAGAATAGTGCAAACTATTATATAGATACAAATGATTTTATTCAAGACCTATATTGAGGGTAAAAACCGGGAGCGGGACGCAGAAAAAAAGAAACGGAAGGACCCGCCAGCGAAGCGGCTTGGCCGCAGGCAAAAAGCCGCAAGCAAATGGCGGGAGGCTCCGTTTATTTTTTTCGTCGCTGGGACCCGCGCTCTTTTTTTTCCCCTCTAGCTGTTGTGCCTAAAGTTTTTGTCGGTAAGGACGCGGGCGGCGATAAGGCCAAGCGAAAGCGAGCAAACCGTAAAGGCGGCCTTTAGAATCCAAAGCGCGCCTTCGGAAATGTTTTCCAGCGCCAAAAAGTAAATTCCCCTGTACATAAAAAGGCCCGGCACCATGATGACGATTGACGGAACCGTAATCGTAAGGCGCGGAAAGCCGGTAAAGCGCTTGGCCGCCGACGCCAAAAGGCCAGACAAAAGAGACGCCAAAAAGGCCGCGAGCACAAATGAAATGTTCGTAAAGTCCAAAAGCTCAAGGCGGGCGGTGTTGGAAATCATTCCGATGATGCCGGCGTAAAGGGCCATCTTTGAGGTACTGTTGAACATTATCGAAAAGCCAAAGACCGCCACAAAGCTTGCGGCCAATCTAAAGACAAGCTTTAGCGCTGGCGAAAGTTCCTGCGGAAGAAACTTGGCGGGCCAAAAGTCAAAGGCGTAGGCAAAAAGCCAGCCAGTAATGGTCGCGACAAAGATTATCAAAAGCGCGTAAAAAATTCGCTCCAGGCCGCTTCGCAAATCCATCTTGGCCAAGTCGATTCCGCCGGTAATCAGCGGAAAGCCGGGAATCACAAAAAGCATCGCGCAAATGTATCCGGCTTGGTGGCTGTGGGAAATTTTAAAAAGCGCCTCGGCCGCTTGGATAAAGCCGATGTAAACCAAGCAGGCGGCGGCCACTCCAAGGGCGACGTTTGCAAAAAGAGTTATGCGCCTATCCAAAAGTTTTTTGCGGACAAAGTTGCCCACGCCGGCGCCCAAAAAGGCCCCGAGCATTTCTACGATTCCGCCGCCAAGCAAAAAAGTGAAGGCCGCGCAAGCCGCCGCCGCCGCCAGTCCCAGGATTGGAGCCGAGTAATGGGGAACGGCGTTTTCGATTTCGTCAAGAAGGGAAAAGGCTTCCTTAATGGAAACGCAATCGGCCAGCCGCTCAAACTCGTCGGCAAAGGCGCGCAAGTGGTTCAGGCGGTCGGTGTTGACGCCGGTTCTGCTTAAAGAAATCGCGTTGGTGTAAGTTTCGCTTCCGCTTACGCAAGTGTATTCGATGGAAAGGAGTCCGATGTCGGCGTTTACGGTTATGCCCATCGCGCGGCTGGCCTTGTTCATGGCGGCGCGGACGCGGTAGGCTCCAGCGCCCACGCTAAGCATCATAAGGCCAAGGCGGCCGACAAGCGCGGACTTTTCGGCAAGGCTTGCGTCCGCGGCGCATTCTCCGTTGCCCGACCCGGCAAGGGCGTCCCAAGAGATTTTCATGTGTTGGTTTCTAAATTTGCTCATATTGTCTCCATATCCGCGCCGCGCCTTGTCGCGCGAGCCGTCGGCAGTCATTGGCTGTCTATCAATATTTTTCCTTTTGACAAATCCTTTAGGCGCGCGGCAAGGGTCTCGTATTGGTCTTGCGGAACTTTCGCGCTCGCCCTTACTTTGTCGGCATAGTCTTCGCTTAGGCCGTCTATCGAAAACTCGTCAAAGGCGCGCTTGACGTTTTTATAAAGCGCGTAGTCACATTCAAACGAAAATTCTTTTTTTGGAACATATTCCTCAAGCGCGCCGGATTCTTGGCATTGCGACAAAAGCTCCTTTGCGGCGCCGCCGTAAGCCTTTACAAGCCCGCCGGTCCCCAACAAAGTTCCGCCAAACCAGCGCGTGACGGTAAGCATTATGTCGGTGGCGCCGCTCCCGCGCAAAACGTCAAGAACAGGACGGCCGGCCGTTCCGCTTGGCTCGCCGTCGTCGCTCATGCCCATAACCTCGCCCGCTTTTCCAAGCATAAAGGCGTGGACAACGTGCGTCGCGTCGGCGTACTTTTCTTTTTGCGCCTTTAAAATCGCGCGAGCCTCGTCCTGCTTTTGGCAAGGAATCGCTTCCGCCAAAAAACGAGAGCCTTTTACGACAATCTCAGTTTGAACTTGCTTTGTCAGAATTTTCATCGTTGAACTGTTCGTAATAAAACTGAATCGAAAGAATGACCGACGCGGCGGTGTAAAAGACGAGCGCGAAAGACACAAAGCTTGCAAGCGAGCCGAACGAATAAATCATCGCGCTGTCTGTGTTCTTCTTGTAAATGAAAACGCGCATGGCGTCAAGCGCGCAAATCCAAAAGACCTTTCTAAAATGGCAAAGAACTTCAAAGACAAAAAAATGAAAAGGCCGCGCGACAAAAAAAGACAAGCCTTGCAAAAGAGACTTTCCAAAGCCTTGTCCAGTCTTGTCGTAAACAACGGACCAAACAAATGTGAAGGGAAAGTAAAAGACAAAGGCCAATGACAAAAGCAGGACAAAGCAAGACAAAAACTTTTTCATGCTGTCCGGATTGTTCTTTACATACTCCAAAAGCGCCTCGGGGCTTTCAACTTGCGGCAACGAAAAAAATTCAACACGGCTTGTAATCACGGCAAAAAGCGCCATGCACAAAAGCATTGGGATTATAAAAAACGCCGCTCCCCGTCTGGCCTTGCGCTGCCTTAAGCCTGTGAACAAAAAGCTAAGGGCCACCGGCTGGTTCCTGACAAAGCGGAGATTGCACAAAAAAAGCCCGTAATGCAAGACAAAGAACAAGACAAGCGAAAGAAATTCCACCAGCAAAAAGGCCAAAAAACCAAGCCGCGCGCCGCCGGACGTTCCCGCCGCGAACGACGAAAGGCTCAAGGCAAGGCCTGTCAACAAGGAAGAAAGAAAGGCGCACAAAAAGCAAAAAACCATAAGCATGAAAACCGCGCGCGGAATTGCGAATCGGGTTGAGCGCCTGAATTTTTTCGCTAGTTCAAAAAGTTTCATTCAGCCTTCTCAACCTCTACGCTTTCCACTTCTTTTGTTGAAAGCTTAAAGCCCTGCGCCTTAAGGCCGCGCTCAATAAAATCGTTGGTCTTGAAATTTTCCTTAAGAACTTTCGCGCGCGCTTTCTTGGCGTAGTTCAGCGTGAACTTGAAATTCTTTCGCGTGTCAACGTGAAGGACTTCCATTCCGTCAGGCGCGATGAAGTAGTCGCGGTTCATTATCCAGCTGGGAACGCGGCATCGCTTTATGTAAGCCTGCTTTGTTTTTGGGTCGCGGTAAATCGCGGTGAACAAAACTTCGCTTATAATTTCCTTTTCGGCGTAGTTCACGTAAACCATTCCGGCGTCAACAAAGAGTTTTTGCGGAACGTCGCAAACCGTGTAGATGCCGCTTTTTCGCATCACGAAAATTCTGTCGTAGGGAGTCACGCGCAAAACTTCCGCGCCGCCTGAAACGCCGATTCCGATGTAGCCCTTTTCGTCGTAGCGAAGCGGAGTCTCGCGCTTTACCACTGTCTTAACGTCAACCGCGCTGAACTTGGCGATTTGCGTGTGGCGCTCCAACTCTTCCGGCTTGAACTTGGCCAACATTCCGTCTAGGTATTCGACGGCGCAGTCGGTCAAATGCTTTAGTCGGCGCGCGATTTCCTTTAGGCGGCCGTTGATCGCGGCTACCTCGTCGCGGTTTTTGTTGATGTCAAAAAGCGAGATGCGGCGGATTGGAATTTTAAGCAAGCGCTCCACGTCCTCGTCGGTGATCTCGCGCAAAAGTTCCTTCTTAAAAGGCTTAAAGCCGTCAATGACCGCCTTGTTCACGGCTTCGGCGGTTTTCATTTGCTCAATCTTTTTGTAAATGCGCTCCTCGATAAAGATGCGCTCAAGCGTTCGCTGGTGAAGTTCTTCCATCAACTGGCCGCGCTCGTATTCAAGCTCGTCCTTTATGATGGCGACAAGTTTTTTGGCGTAGTACTTTACGATTTCTGTCGCGGTCATCACGGTGGGCATATTGTCCTTGATGACAAGCATTTGGCATGAAATCGATTTTTCGCAGTCGGTGTAAGCGTAAAGCGCCTTCTCCACGTCTTTGGCGTAAACGCCGCGCGGAAGCTTTATTTCTATTTGGCAGTGGTCGGTCGTAAAGTCGTCGATGGCGCCGATTTTAATTTTTCCGGCGCGGTAGGCGTTTTCGATTGAGTTAAGGAGCGCGTCGCTTGTGGTGTCCAAGGGAAGCTCTGTGATGACGATTTTCTTTTCATCGCTCATGTCGAACTTTGCGCGCGAGACGATTTTTCCGTTTCCGTCGTTGTAGTTTGAAACGTCAATAAGGCCGCCTGTGGGAACGTCGGGATAAAGCTCAAAGGCTTGTCCTTTAAGCGCCTTTTTTTCGGCTTCCAAAACTTCCTTTAAGTTATACGGAAGAATTTTTGTGCTCATTCCTACGGCGATTCCTTCGGCTCCGATAATCAAGGCGACTGGAATCTTTGCGCGGTAGACTTCCGGCTCGGTGGAACGGCCGTCGTAGTTGGGAATGTAATGGGTCACGTGCGGGTTTGTGACCAAAAATTCTTTGGCCAGCGGGTGGACACGACATTCGATGTAACGGGGAGCGGAGGCGCCGTCGCCGGTGAACATGTTTCCGAAGTTTCCCTGCTTTTCGATGAAAATGCCCTTGTTGGCAAGAACCACCAAGGCGCCTCCGATCGAAGCGTCTCCGTGCGGATGGTACTTCATGCATTCGCCGACAACATTGGCCACCTTTTGGAAGCGGCCGTCGTCCATCTTAAAAAGCGTGTGCATGATGCGGCGCTGAACCGGCTTTAGTCCGTCTTCCAAGTCGGGAATCGCGCGGTCGCGGATTACGTAGCTCGCGTATTCGATGAAGTTTTTGTCAAAAAGATTTTTTATGAATGCCATTTCGTTCCCACCTTTTTAATTTTACGCGTCGATGTCGGCGTTAGAAAGCAAGTGCTTTTCGATGAACTCGCGCCTCTCCGGCGTGTTCTTTCCCATGTAAAAGCCCAAGAGCTTTGGCACAAGCTTAAGCTGGCTGATTTCCACCGGAGTCAAGTGCATCGTCTCCGGCTCGATGAACTGGCGGAACTCGGTCGGGTTGATTTCTCCCAAGCCTTTAAAGCGGCTGGTCTCGGCGCTCTTTCCAAGCTTGGCCTGAGCCTTGTCGCGCTCGTCCTCGGAATAGCAGTAAATGTTTTCCTTCTTGTTCCTCACGCGGAAGAGCGGAGTTTCCAAAATAAAGACGCGGCCGCTTGTGACCAATTCCTCAAAATATCCAAGGAAGAAAGTCATGACCAAGTTGCGGATGTGGTAGCCGTCGTTGTCGGCGTCGGTCGCGATCACGATTTTTCCGTACTTTAGGTTGGCCACGTCGTTTTCGATTCCGAGCGCCATCATCAATTGGTAAAGCTCGTCGTTCTTGTAAATGTCGCTCTGCTTTTTTCCGTACATGTTCTCGGGCTTTCCGCGCAAAGAGAAAATCGCCTGGTAGCTTGCGTCGCGCGAGTGCGTCATCGTGCCGCTCGCAGAGTCTCCCTCGGTGATGAATATCATTGAGTTTTCGCCCTTGGGGCCGTCGTCAACGTGGAACTTGCAGTCCTTTAGCTTTGGAATGCGGATGCTGATTTTCTTGGCCGCTTCCTTGGCCTTGCTCTTTACCGCGCTAAGCTCGGTGCGGAGCTTTTCGTTTGTCTGGATTTTTTCCTTTATCTTGTCTGCGGCCTGCGCGTTGTGGTGCAGCCAGTCGATAAGGCCGGCCTTGACTTCCTCCACAATCCACTGGCGGATGTCGGTGTTGCCCAACTTGTTCTTTGTTTGGCTTTCAAAAATTGGATCCTTTACCTTGACCAAGACGGCGCTGGCCATTCCTTCGCGAACGTCCTCGGCCCTAAATGACTCTTGGTAAAAATCGTTGATGCCTTTTACAAAGCCTTCCTTAAACGCGTTGAGGTGAGTTCCGCCGTCGGCTGTGTACTGGCCGTTCACAAAGCTAAAGTGGTTTTCGCCGTAGCCGTTTGTGTGGGTAAAGGCAAAGCGGATGTGCTTTCCCACGTAGCTTCCGATTGGGTAAAGGCATGAGTCTTCGATTTCTTTGTTAAGAAGGTCGAACAAGCCGTTGTCGCTTTTAAACTCCTGGCCGTTAAGGCGAAGCGTAAGTCCTTCGTTAAGGTAGGCGTAATTCCAAATTCGCTTTTCGACAAATTCCATGTTGAACGAATACTTTCCGAAAATTTCTTCATCGGGAACAAACTCAAAGAAAGTTCCGTTGGCTTGCTTTTCCTTAAGCTTTCCCTTGCGCTCCTTTACCAGCTTTCCTTTTTCAAAAATCGCTTCGGCGCATTCTCCGTCGCGGACTGACACGACCCTAAAATAGCTTGAAAGCGCGTTGACCGCTTTTGTTCCGACGCCGTTCATTCCGACTGAAAATTGGAAAACGTCGTCGTTGTATTTTGCGCCGGTGTTTATTTCTGACACGCAGTCAACGACTTTTCCAAGCGGAATGCCTCGGCCATAGTCGCGAACTTTCACGCGGTTGTCCTTTACGGCGATGTCGATTTTTTTTCCAAAGCCCATTATGAATTCGTCAATCGAGTTGTCGATGACTTCTTTTAGCAAAACGTAAATGCCGTCGTTTTGGTTTGAGCCGTCGCCCAAGCGGCCGATGTACATTCCGCTTCTAAGGCGGATGTGCTCAAGCGCGTCAAGGTGCTTGATTTGGCTTTCGTCGTAATTTTTGGGGGCCTTTGCGGCGGGAGCGCTTGCGGCTGCAGCCAGGGCGCTTTTTGCGGGAGCGGCTTTTTGCGGAACTTTCGCAGGCGCCTTTGCGGGAACTTTTGCCGCGGCTTTTGCCGGAGCCTTGGCCGCGCTTTTAGGAGCCGCAGCTTTCTTTGCGGGAGCGGCCTTTGCCGGAACTTTCGCCGCCGTCTTTTTTACGCTGGAATTTTTAGAAACGCTTTTGGCCGGCGCTTTTGCCGCGGCCTTAGATTTTTGAGCTGCCATATTTTCCCCACCCTGCGCCCGCTCGCAATCTCGCTTGAGAAACTTAAAGCGTTTCTTCGAGCGGTCTTGCCGCGTCTTTACAGACGCTGCGGTCATGGCGCCATCAACGCCGTCGCATTAAAAATATGCAATCATTATATAGTAAGAATGAAAAATTTTCAAGGGAAAAACGCGTTCAAACAAAAAGACTTCGCAATAACGCGGAAATTGTTTGCAAAACAAAATCTATCGCAAGCCCAAAAAAGCGGTCAGGCAGCGTCCATCAGGACGCGGTGAAACCGCTCGAACAAAAAGTTAAGGTCTTGCAAGCAAAAGCGCGAGCGGGCTACGCCTGCCCCGTCAGCTCCTCGGCCTTGGCCTTTACCGCGTCAAAGAGCGCGGCCTTGTCGCCAGAGGCGGCGTTTATCGTCCGAACAAAAACGCTTCCCGCTACGACGGCCTCAACGTATGGGGCAAGCGCTTTTGCCTGCTCGCCTTTGCTGATTCCAAAGCCGCCGTAGACCTTGCTTCCGCCCGAGGCGACTTTTTTGATGAAGCCGATTGTGTCTTGGACAATCGTCGTGTCGCTTCCTGTGATTCCGGTTCGCAAGGCGGCGTAGATGTATTTAAAGCCAGCGCTTGCCATTTTTTTTAGGCGCTCTTCGCTCATGCTTGGGGCGGCGACGGGAATGTTTTCCATTCCGTTTTCGCGGCAGGCGGCGGTCAGTCCTTCGTCAAAGTCAAAGGGAAGGTCGGGGATAATCATTCCGTTTACGCCGGCGGCGGCGGCGCGCTTGCAGAATTCCTTCACGCCCGGAGTGAAGACAAGCGAGCCGTAGCTCATAAGGTAAATCGTTGTGTTTGGAAACTCGCCTCGGATTTTTTTTATGAGCGAAAGGCCGTCGGCGGTCTTGTAGCCGCGCTCCAAAACTTTTGTGCAGGCACCTTGAATCGCGGGGCCGTCCGCGCTTGGGTCGCTAAAGGCCAACTGTATTTCCAAAATGTCGGCGCCGCCGGCCACCAAAGCGCGCGCGGCTTCCAGCGAAAGTTCGTCGGTGGGGTATCCGGCCACCAAGTGCGACATAAGTTTTATTTTAGACATGTTATTCCTCCTAAAAAAAGTACGGCTCTTCGCGCGAGTTCGGCTGTTCGCGCGAGCTTGGTTGCGAGCGCGATTGCCCGCTCGCGTAAGCGAGCAAGTAGATAACTTCTTTGCGCAAAACGGCAACGCCGTAATATTGCCGCTTATTGCCCGCTCGCGTGAGCGAGCAAGTAAATAGCTTCCTTACGCAAAACGGCGAGCATGCCCGACCGTATGCGGCTAGCAAACTCTTATTGGCTTGCGTTAGTTTTTCATTGCCGCTGCGTCGTGAATGTCCTTGGCGTCTTCCAAGCGCTCGATTTCAGCGTGAAGAAAGTTTAGCCAAGCGTCTTTGCGGAACACAGGGCTTGTGATGAAAACGTCCTTGTCGCCTCGGCCGCTCATGTTGATTACAAGCGCTTGGTCGCTCGGCATTTTTGGAGCGAGCTTTATCGCGGCCGCTCCCGCGTGGGCGCTTTCAAGCGCGAACAAGATTCCTTCGTTCTTGGCAAAGAATTTTACAGCGTCCAAGGCCTCGCTGTCCAAGGCGCTTGTGAACTCGACGCGGCCCTTCTCGCCCAAGGCCGCGAGCTGGGGTCCGATTCCGCAGTAGTCAAGGCCCGCGCTGATGGATCTTGTCGCCATGGCCTGGCCGTCGTCGTCAAGCAAAAAGCGGCTTTTGTAGCCCTGCATGATTCCGACGCGGCCGGCGTTTCCCGTCATGCGGGCGGCGTTTTGCCCTACGTCGGGGCCGATTCCGCCGGCTTCAACCGCGATTAGGCGCGGCTCCTTTTTGTCTATGAACGGAGCGAAAAATCCGATGGAGTTGGAGCCGCCTCCGCAGCAGGCAACCATCGCGCCGATTTTTATTCCGCGCTCTTCGCACTGGCGCTCGACTTCGCGGCCGATGACGCTTTGGAATTCGCGCACGATGTCAGGAAAGGGCGCGGGCCCAAGGGCGCTTCCCAAAACGTAATGGGTTGAGTCAGGATTGGCCGCCCAGTCCCGCATCGCTTCGTTGACCGCGTCCTTTAAGGTGCGGCTTCCGCTTGTGACGGCGCGCACCTTGGCGCCGTAAAGCTCCATCGCGGCCACGTTGGGCTGCTGGCGGCGAACGTCAACCTCGCCCATGTAAACCGTGCAGTCCAAGCCAAGCTTCGCGCAAGCGGCGGCCGTGGCCAAACCGTGCTGGCCCGCGCCGGTCTCGGCGATGATTCTTTTTTTGCCCATGCGCTTGGCAAGCAGGCACTGGCCGATGGCGTTGTTGATTTTGTGGGCTCCGGTGTTGGCCAAGCCTTCAAGCTTTATGTAGACTTGCGCTCCGCCCAAAAGCTTTGTCGCCGTTGGAGCGAAGTAAAGCGGAGTCTCGCGGCCAATGTAGTCGCGCCTGATTATGTCCAGCTCGTCCAAAAAATTTTTGTCGGCCATGGCCTCATTAAAAGCGATTTGCAATTCGTCAAGCGGGCGGCGCAAAACTTCCGCCACATACTTTCCGCCGTATCGCTCAAAAAATCCGTCTGTAGATTGCGCCATATATTTTTCCTTATAATAAAATTTTTCGTAAGCCTAAAATTGCGCGCCGCCCGCATAGGCCGCGCCAATCTCCGCAAAGAAGGCCTTTAGTTTTTCCAAGTCCTTTTTTCCGGGAGCGGCCTCAAGCAAACTTGAAGCGTCGATAAGTTCCGGCGAATATTTTTCTATCATAGCCCGAACGTTTTCCGCGCCCAAGCCGCCGGCAAGCCACAAGGGAGACTTTTTCTTGGCTTTTAAAACCAAGTCCTCGGCCACTTGCGTTCCAGTTCCGCCAACCTTGTCGCCAACCTTAGCGTCAAGCAAAACGCGCGGCTCGCCAAGGTCAAGAAGGCCTTGAATGCCGTCCAGCCCGCCCTCGCCGCTTTTGGAATCCGCGCCGCTTAAGTTTGCCGCGCAGTAATGCGCAAGAGAGGCGTTCTCTTTGTCGGCAAAAAATTCTTTGGCAGCCCGCTCGCCGTGCAATTGAATGTAATCCAAAACGCCTTCTTTTACAAGCGCAAGCGCGGCCTTTGCCTGTTCGCTTGTCGCGTCGACGACAACGCCGACCAAAAATGGCTCGGATTTCCGCGACGCTTCGCTTGCGGGCTTGTCGCGCAAGGCGGCGCGGACGGAGCGGACGACGCTTTCGCTTGCGTTTCGCGGAGAGGCCTCGCAAAAGACAAAGCCCAAAAAGTCCGCGCCAAGATCCGCCGCAAAAAGAGCGTCCTCAACATTTGCGAGGCCGCATATTTTTACAAGCGGGCGGTATTTTCGCTCGCCCACGAGCGCCGCCGGATTTTTGGCCTTGCAAAGATTTTCGGTTTTCGCCGCGATTTTTTTCCATGCGAGCGCGTTGGGCGTTTGACTTCCAGACACAAAGGCTTTTACAAAAGAAGCGGCTTTGCTTGTGTCGCGCGCGGCGGCTTCGCCCAAAAGAAGCCCGGTAAAACCAAGGCTTCCGGCAAAAGCCGCGGCTTGGGCCGTCCTTATTCCGCTTTCAAAAATGACGGAGCAATCGCTTCCCATGACGCTTTTAATCCGCTCCAAAAAGCCAAGCGGCTTTAAAAGGTCGATCGAAAAATCCTTTAGGTCGCGCGAGTTCACTCCGCAAACGATTGCCGGAAGCTCGCCGGCCGCCAAAGATTTTGCCGCCGCCAATTTTTTCAAGTCCTCTTCCAAGCGCAGCTCCACAAAAGCCGTGATTCCCAAAGAGGCGCAGCGAGAAAGCATTTTGCCAAGCGCTTCTTTGTCAAGAATGCGCGCGATAAGCAAAACCGCGTCCGCTCCTATCTTGTAGGCCACGTCGATTTCTTCTGGGTAAATCAAAAAGTCTTTTCGCAAGACGGCAACGTCAACCGAATCGCAAACGCGCTTTAGGTCGCCGAGGTTTCCCTTAAAATAATTTTCCTCGGTCAAGACGCTTATCGCGGACGCGCCCGCCTCTTGGTAGGCCAAGGCGGTTTCCGACGCGTTAAGTTTTGGAGCGATGTCGCCCTTGCTGGGAGAGGCGCGCTTTACTTCCAAAACGACTCCCTTTTCTTGAATAAAAGGGTGGACGCGCCTCTTTCTTTCCTGCGGAATCTCGTAGCCAAAGTCAAGGCCGCGCTTTTTCATCTCGGCCTTTCGGCCTTCAACAATCTGTGTAAGAATGTCCGCCGCCATGTTAGCCCGCCAATTCCCGAGAAACAGCTTGTATTTCCTGCAGTTTTTTCAAGGCCTTTCCGCTGTCAATCGCGGCGAGCGCCATGTCGTAGCCTTCCTTTAAGGTCTTTGTTTTTCCGCTTAGATACAAGACGGCGCCGGTGTTGAGGCCGATTGACGCGCGGATGGTTTTCTTTCCCTTTCCGTTAAGAACGTCCATCGCGAGAGCGGCGTTGTCCGCTCCGCTTCCGCCCATAAGCTCCGACTCGTCAACGCCTTCGATTCCAAACTTGGCCGGGTCGATCACGTAGCGCGTTTCGTTTCCGTTTCCGTCAATTTGAAAAACGTCAGTGACCGCGCAGGGGCTGATTTCGTCGTAGCCGTCGCGGCTTGCGATTACCATTACGCGCTTGGCTCCCAAAGCCTTAGCCGCGCGCGCGTAGGTTTCAAGCAAATCATGGCTGTAAACGCCAAGCACTTGGTAGTCGGGGCAAGAAGGATTTAGGAGCGGGCCCAAAACGTTCATCACGGTCTTGACGCCCAAGGCCTTTCTGACCGGCGCGGCAAAGCGCATGGCCGAATGGTAAAGGGGCGCCATCAAAAAGGCAAAGCCTGTCTTTTGGGCAAGTTCCGCCGTCTTGTCGGGGCTTGCGCTGATGTTGATTCCGAGCGCCTCAAAAAAGTCCGCCGCTCCTGACTTGGAGGAAACGGCGCGGTTACCGTGCTTGATTACCGGCTGGCCGCAAGCGTCGGCGACAATCGCCGAAAGTGAGGAAATGTTAAAGCTTCCCTTTCCGTCGCCGCCGGTTCCTACGATTTCGGCGTGGCCGGAAAGCTTTAGCGGGAAAGACTTTTTCTTTTTAAGAAGGGCCTTGGCGCAGCCTGTGATTTCGGACTCGGCCACGCCTTTGGCCGCCATCGCCACAAGAATCGCGGCCATGACGCGCTCGTCCATCATTCCGTCGGTCATGATGTCCATAAAGAATTCGGCCTGCTTTTCGGACAAGTCCTTTTTGAAAATCAACTGGTTAAGGTATTCAGCCACGGGAAGGTTTTCGCGGCGGTAGTTCAAAAAGGCCATGAAGAATTTTTGGACGTCGCCGCTTGCGATTGATTCCGGGTGGAACTGAACGCCCTCGATGTCGTACTTTTTGTGGCGGATTCCCATTATGTCGCCGTCGGAAGCGCGAGCGGTGACTTCAAAGTCGTCGCTTAAAGTGGACTCGTCAACGACAAGCGAATGGTAGCGCGTGAACTTTCCTTTTTTTCCGATCGCGCGGAAAAGGCCCTTTCCGTCCAAGTCCATTTCTTCGACGATTCCGTGCTTGATGAACTTGGCTCCGACAATCTTCGCGCCAAAGGCTTCGGCGATCGCCTGGTGGCCCAAGCAAATTCCCAAAATGGGAATTTTTCCGGCAAAATACTTTATCGCCTCTTCGCTGATTCCAGCGTCGCGCGGAGTTCCCGGACCAGGAGAGATGACCAAGTAGTCGGGCTTCATCGCCTCGATGTCGGCGACCGTCACCGCGTCGTTTCGGACAACCTCAACCTTTTCGCTTCCGTAAGTTTGCAAGGCTTGGACAACATTGTATGTGAACGAATCGTAATTGTCGATTACTAAAATCATTTTCTAACCTCCATATATGTCCGCTGTCCGCGCGCGTTTGTTAACAAGCGCGGATGTTGCGGTTCATGCGGCAATCCTGCAATTCAGGTTGCCTTTCACTTTTCATTGCCGCTATCAAATGTAGCGATGAGCGCGCCGAGCTTTTCGTTGGTTTCCTCAAACTCGCGCTCGGGAACGCTGTCGTAAACGATTCCGCTTCCCGCTTGGAGCGTCCAAACTTTTCCTTGTTTTAAGGCGCAGCGGATCGCGATGCAAAAGTCCAAGTCGCCGTTGGGCCGAATGTAGCCCACCGCTCCGGCGTAAAAGCGCCTCTTTGTCTTTTCCAAGCGCGAGACGATTTGCATCGCCGAAATTTTCGGAGCGCCGCTCAAAGTTCCGGCAGGGAAGGACGCGCGCAAAACTTGCACTGGCGAGATTCCGTCGGCGACGTCTCCCTCGACATTGCTGACCAAGTGAATGACGTGGCTGAAAGTTTCGGTTTCCATATACTGCGTGACCTTAACGCTTCCCGGAGCGCAAACGCGGCCCAAGTCGTTTCTGGCCAAGTCCACCAGCATAAGGTGCTCCGCTCTTTCCTTGGGGTCGGCCAAAAGCTGCAGTTTGAGCTTTTCGTCTTCGGCCTCGTTCTTTCCGCGCCTAATCGTTCCCGCGATCGGATGGATAGAGGCGCGGCCGCCGACAACGCGCACAAGGCTTTCGGGGGAAGCGCCAGCAATCTGGAAGTCGCCAAAGTCGATGTACATCAAATATGGCGACGGGTTTATCAAGCGCAGGCGGCGGTACAATTCCAAGGCGCTCATGTCACATTCAAGCTGGACGCGGCGTGACGGAACGGCTTGCACGATGTCGCCCGCGACGATATGCTTTTTTAGCTCGACGACTTTTTCGCAGTACTCTTTTTTGCTCTGCTCGATGTTGGTGATCACTTTGCACGGAGCGGCTTCTTCTGTCTGTTCCATGTAAGAGAAGTCCATGTTGTTCAGTTTTTTCACAAGCTCGTCCACCGTCTTTTTCAAGTCGATTTGGCGCTCGGCGTAGTTCAGTCCAAAGATGTGGAGCTTTTCGGTAAAGTGGTCAAATACGATGTAGACGTGGCCCGCGACAAAGCAGCACTCCGGAATGCGAAGCTCGTCAAATTGGTTTTCTAGGCGAACGGTGTCGCAGCGCTGGACAAACTCGTAGCTAAGGTAGCCGATTCCGCTTGCGGGGAGCGGAATGTCTTTTACCGGGCATTCGTTTTGGCCGGCCAAGTAAACGAGCGCGTCAAGAACGTCGGCCTCTTTTGTTTGGCCCACGGCGTTTTTGCTTACGACGCCTTCCGCGTTAAAGGGCAAGCGGCGGCCGTCAATCAAAAAGGCCACGCCCTCCTCGTCCTGGACAATTTTAAAGGCTTCTTCGGCCATTATTATTGAATAGCGCTCGCGGCCTTTGTTAAAGCTGGCCGACTCCAAAATCGCCTTGGCCCCGATTTTTTTTGCCAGCGAAAAAGGCGTGTAGCGCTCGCTGGACAGGCAGACATAAACCGTGTCGTTTCTCTTTTGCATAATTTTCTCCATTAGCCCGACGCCGACCAGAAAGCCTAGCGGCGCGGGGGCGCTGTGTTTCTATAAGTAGAAACAGTTTCTAAGAGAAATATACAAGAGATTTATGTTTCTGTCAATAGAAACAGCGATTTTTTTTTACGTTTTTTTAGGGGCTGAAATAGCGCATTCCAGGAGACGAATGGACAAATTTAGCCTGGCAAGATAAGACTTTTGGCGCGAACAGCGTTATACTCAAATCATGAACAAAACAAATGACAAACCAATTCCAGGCGACGTTTTGTCAGTGAACCGCGGCTTGTACAAGCATTACGGCGTTTACATAGGAAACGACGAGGTTGTTCACTTTTCAGGCGGCGCAGAGAACGAACTTTCAGCCGAGCGCGCTTGCATCCGAAAAACTTCGCTGGAAGAATTTCGCGGCGACGGCGAGATTGAAATTGAAGCGAACAATTGCGGAGCGTTCAGCCATGAAGAAACGGCGGCAAGAGCAAGAGCCGCGGTTGGAAGCGAAAAGGGAAAATACGACCTTGCGTGGAACAACTGCGAGCACTTTGCCAACTGGTGCCGCTACGGCAAAAAACGCTCGCTGCAAGTGGAGCGCGCGGCGGTCGGATTTGCGGGAATGGCGATTCTTGGACTTGGCGTCGCGCTGAGCGCAATGCTTTCAGACCAATTGGACATTGATTTTATATAAGGAGGAATCTTATGGCCATAAGCGAAAAAGAGCTTGAAGAAATCAAAAACGATTTTGACAAGACCAACAAAAAAATTTGCGAGCTTTACAAAAAAAGCGGCAACGAGGAAATTTTGGAAATGCTCTATCTTGACACCCATGACCCCAAAAGCGTCGCGGCCCGGAGCATCGCGGAATCCTTAGGACTGCCTTTGGAAGTCGCGGAAAAAACCCTTGAGCGCTTGAACAAAACCAAAGTTGGAAAAATTGAAATCTCAGACGACGGACACTCGATTACATTCGACACGATTGAAAACGCGCTTGACGGCGTGGCGGACGCGATTCAAGAGGCTTCAGAAAAAATCTGCGACGCGATTGACGAAGCGGAAAACATAATAGGGATTTTGGACGACTGACCTGCAGCGACTTTCCCGGGGCGGACCGCCCACCTCCCTTTCTGGCCCGCCCCTTTTTTCATTTTTTTAGGAGGCGCATTATGACACAAAACGCTCAAATAGCTGACGCATATTATAATATGATTCAAGAAGGCTTGGATTGCATTGTCGAAGACAAAAGCGTAAAGACCCACGCGCAAGCGTTCCGGCTGTTAAAAAAAGACATTAAAAAATTCGCAAAAGAAAACAATCTAAGCTTCGCCAGCATTCCTGACATAATATCGCTTGGCGGAAGGTCATTGCCAATTCCAAAAATCATCAACATTTCCGTTTTTCTCAACAACTTTATGGTTGTATTGGCACCCGACGACATTTACCATGACGAAATCGTTTTTAACTCAATCTCCGATTCAAAATACAAAGGGGCTCTCTTCGTCGTGAACTGGCTGATAAAAGATCCGACCAAAGACAATCTTGCGATGTTGTTGGAGACCGTAACCCGTATGAAACTCAACTTTATTGCCTGCGAATGGAATGAGCAAATTCGCGCTGACGCGCAAAACAAATAATACAGGAGGAATAATATGGACGAAAATCAAAAAAGAACTAACGCCTCGATTGACTTTATCAATTTTGTGGAAGATGTTTATAAAAAGAGAAATCCACAGTTGCCGGAATACTTGGACTTTCTTCAAGACGTTGAGTTCTTAAAAAAGTCGGAGACTTTTCAGAAAAGTTCCGCGATCTTTGAAAACTTCGACCGGTCGATGCGCATAGTTTGGGACATTCCTGAAAAATATTTCAAGGCGGCCGCATACCTTGCCATACAAAAAATGTCAAAGAACGCAATCCCAATTAATTTTTGCGATTTAAGCGTGGAACGATTTAGTATTCTGCAAGACTGCATCGGTTATCTGTGGAGAATGGAATCGTGGCTTGGCGACCCGCAGGCAAAACGGATATGCATATAGATGAGGATTGCCGGATACAAAACGCGCCAATGAATATCTTTTCAAACCTGAATGACAAACAGACGCTTGCCGTTCAAAACACAGAAGGCTATGTTCGCGTGATTGCCGGAGCTGGTTCCGGCAAGACTAAACTTTTGGTCAGCCGGTACGCCTATCTTGTAAAAGAGTGCGGAATTGATTCCACAAACATTCTCTGCGTCACCTTCACAAACAAGGCCGCCGCAGAAATGAAAAAGAGAAT